>JAGOLU010000057.1 GCA_017993865.1 Candidatus Woesebacteria bacterium | reverse complement strand
GTCTTGATGTAGTGTATTTACCTTCTCGACCAGCGAATGGTGAGGTGTTTGGGCCAATGGTAATTTTTATGGTGGGATCTTCTACAGTGATGCTCGGCAATGCAACCTTGCTTGCAGGGTCAGTGACCGTATCGCCAATGGTGAGCTCTGAAATTCCTGCAATTGCAATAATATCTCCAGAGGTGACTTCATTCACTTCGTCTCGCTTGAGCCCATTGCTGGTGTAAAGCTTGGTGACGTTATATGACCCTTTTAACCCATTCTGGTCGATAACGGAAACCTTCTCTCCTTTGGTTAGTTTCCCTTGCGTGACTTTGCCGATACACAGTTTCCCGACATAGTTGTCAGCATCGAGTGTAGAGATAAGTAGTTGAAACGGCTTGTCGGTGTTCTCGACCGCGTTTGGAATTTCGTGTAAGATTGTTTCGAAAAGCGGAACAAGATTACCGGGGATGCTGGAGTCGTATCGCTTGGGCAGCTCAAGCATAGCAGTCCCGTCGCGACCGACTGCATACAATGTTCTAAAATTGAGTGCCTCGTCACTGTGTGCGAGTTCAAGGAATAAATTTTCAACCTCGGTGGTTACCACGCGTGGGCGTGCATCTTTTTTGTCGATTTTATTGATAACGAGGATAATCTTTAGGTGATTTTCTAGTGCTTTCTTAAGTACAAATCTTGTTTGAGGGAGTGGTCCTTCTGCAGCATCGACAAGAAGAATCGCGCCGGATGCCATGTTCAAAACTCGCTCAACTTCTCCACCAAAATCTGCGTGTCCAGGTGTGTCGATGATGTTTATTTTTACATCTTTGTAGTAAACCGAAGTATTTTTAGCAAGTATCGTGATGCCTTTTTCTCTCTCAAGGTCATTAGAGTCCATGATAAGTTCTTGCTTCATCTCCTTCTGATTATCGCGGAAAAGCCCTGACTGTTTCAGCATCGCATCAACAAGCGTAGTCTTTCCGTGATCAACGTGGGCGATAATAGCGATGTTTCTGATCTGATCCATAAGTGGGTTATTATACCACGAAAAGGAGCGTTATGAGGAGCAAATTTCATTAAAACAACCCTTCTTCAAACACTTTCGTATCAAGAGATTTGCGTAGTTCGCACCATTTGCAATCTACATCATCGCAAAATCTATCCCAAAAACCAAGCGCAAGGATATCCTTAGCCGCTTCATGCACTTGTTCTTGGAGCTTAACAACTTCTTCGGATAATATCTCAAATGCTTCTTTATGAAATACACCCTTTCCATCTGGCTGAATAAAATCGAGCGCACCTTGTTTCATGATCCAATTTGGTTTGTAGTAATGGAGAAGCAACTTGTAAAAAATCAATTGCCGATAATAATTGCCATCGGCATTCTTTGTTTTGCCAAGAATTTCATTTCTGCTCCGTGGTCGTCCGGTCTTGAAGTCAATCACATTGACCTGGGTGAGTGAATTGTCTACGTACTCGACTAGGTCAAGCTCACCCGTAAGCTTGATCGAGTCAACTCCTGCAATATCTCCAACAGGTAGCCGCACCTCTGGGATGCGCACTTTGACCTGCACATTACGACTAAACTCTTCATCATACTGGCGGTAGTACTCTGTCAAAATTTGTTTCCCACGCACAAGAGCGTCCCCCATTTCGGCTTTGGTGAACATCTCTTTCTCTGCTGCTTTCTGAAAAGCTTCCAAAAGATAGTCGGCGGATTTCTCCCCCGTTTCCTTAAAGTGAATATAAAAATAGGTAATCGCGTTATGCACTGCATTACCAAACATAAGCGTTTTATCTTTCCCCGATGGCACTCGAACAAGATTGGTGTAGAAATACCGCCACGGACATTTAAGATAGTTGTTGAGGGCGCTTACTGAGATACCGTATTTTTCGAAAGCAGCTTGTACAAAGGTGCTGAATTCTCCTACTATTTTCCCTTGATCAAGAGGGGTATGTAGGGAGACCTCTGCGTAGGGTTCGACATTGACTTCATGCTTAAGTTCTGATCGAATATCTGCGATGTAAGGAGACGCCAGAGCAACAGATCCATCTGATTTTGTATTTGCGTAACTCAAGCATAGAGAGTGGCGGGCTCGGGTAAGTGCGACAAAGAATAGTCTTTTTTCATCGGCATCTGTATCTTCGCTCGATAAAAGATCATAGATAGCACTGGGAAGTGTAAATAATTTAGCTCTCTTTCGGCCTCCCCACACCGTATCTTGAACGTGAGGAATATACACATGATCAAACTCGAGCCCTTTTGCAGAGTGTGCTGTCATAAGCTGCACTTTTCCAGCAGACTGAGAATGAATTTTAAGCTTTATCCGGATGTTGTGCTGTTTCAATTTTTGGAAGTAGATGAATAAATCGTCAAGCTTCCATGTATTTTGCTGATCAAGAGCTTGAATATTGTCGTAGAATTCGCGTAAAGGTGCTACTGCGAGGATGGGGTTTGCATCCTTAAGCATATGTTGGAGCAGCCCACTCTCTTGGACAATCGTATGAATGAGGGTGTGCAAAGGCTCCTGTTTTGCAAGCATGTACCACTCGCCGAATTTTGTAAATATCTTGTGAATATTCTCTACACCTTTGATCTCATACTCTTGCAACTTTGTTTTGTTTGAGAGCACGTCCGCAAGTTCCATTCTCCTTCTACTTACTAGCTGAGTAAGTTTGTACAGATCGAGTGGATTCACTCCAAAAACATCTAAATGCAGTGCAGGAAAAATATACTCGCCCTGTGCATAGTTCTGAACTGCTTCTAAGAGGACGATGAGTTTTTGTATTGTGGCATTTTCAAACACATCTTCGTCAATATCAAGGAAGACAGGTATATTGGCTTCCGCCAACACCTGCGCGATTACCTTCATTTGAGCGCGCTTGCGAGTGAGCACTGCGATTTGGTCTGGGCTTACCCCCGTCTGTATATCTTGTTGAATATGAGCAACCATTGCGGAAATTTCATCGTGAGGAGTTTCAGCAATCATTACAGAAATTGGTTTCTCTTTGTGGTTTGCTTGAGCATTGAGCGTTTGATCGTGTGCAGACAAAAGCTGTATCGCGGAATCTAGGATTGTTTGTGTAGAACGGTAATTTTCTGTTAATGTAATCAATTTTGCATCCGGAAATTGTTTAGTGAATTTATGGAAATTCTCAACAGACGCTCCTTGGAATCGAAAAATGGCTTGTTTCTCATCACCCACAACAAAGATGTTAGGATTCTTGTGGAATGAAGTGAGTAGCTGAATGATCTTATTTTGCGCATTATTAGAATCCTGATGTTCATCGACTAAAATGTATTGGTATTTCTCCATTTGGCGCAGCCTGAAGTCCTCATTACTACGAAGTCTCTCGAGAACAGACATGATAAGATCGTCATAATCGTAAATGTCGTGTTCTTGGAGCGCTTTCTGGTAAGCCGCGTAGAGCACCTGAAGTTCTGCGTTTTTTTCGATGCGTTTCAATTGCTGTTGATACTCCCCCCTCAAGCTCCCTGCAATGCGTGTGCTTTCTTTATCGGGGATTGCTGTAAAGTCTTTTTTCTCCTGGTCGATAAATGCTTTAAATTCTTGAGGATTTACCCCTTCTCTCTTCAGGTCGCTGATGGAGCGCAGCGCATCGGATACATAGAAATATGGCTTGCCAAAAGGCTTGATGTGTTCAAATGCATTCGCATCAATGATGCTCTCGAGTATTTGCACCTTCTGAATTTCATCTGCTACTTTCATGCCGAGCAGACTCCAAAAGTCGTCGGGATTCTGCTCTATAACATTGCTACAAAACGCGTGGAAAGTGAATATGTTGACTACATGCGCTTCATTACCGATGATCTTGAGAAGTCGCTCGCGCATATTGGTTGCTGCGGCTTGGGTGAAAGTAAGTGCAAGTATGTTGCTAGAATTTACCTGAGTTCTCAAAAGAATATTCGCAATACGTAAGGTGAGAATCTGAGTCTTCCCAGTGCCGGGACCTGCGATAACCATGACCGGGCCTTCTATCGTATCGACGGCTTGTTTCTGTCCATCGTTTAGTCTCGCATACTCTTTTTGAAATACTGAATGAGCCTGTTTCATAGGGGCATTGTAACATCAACCGCTGTGGTGACAATTCGTGATATATAAGCGTATTTCTATCGTTGGATTTCGACGGGTGTCTCGATGATCTTATTTTCTTCAAAGTTGAACTCTCCCGTAAAGTGTCCATCGTTGGTGCTCGTATCCAATTGCACGTTCCCTGGATACATCCCAGGAGTCGGGTAGCTCAACTCTATGGCGCCTGGATAAACACCGGGAGTAAAGAGATTTTTGTCTAATTGTATGGTGGGAATGTCTCTTCGGATCGTCGGAGTCTCCGTGGACTGCTCCGTGTCAGACGTGAACGAAAAGGCCGTGCTACTTAGACAATTGCTTACATAATAAGTGCAGATCACGTTATATCTCGTTCCCTCTTGCCAATGCCCATTACTGACATATTGTTTTACCTCGTCTTCAGAAAGACTCTGTAGATGCTTGAGTTCCTCTATCCCAAGCGCCCCGGGTGGGAGAATGGAGTAGTTAGTGTTGCCAAGACCTCCTAACATCTTGTGTTCCGAGCCAACGTACGACTCATCGTTGCTATGAAAAACACCACAGTTTTCCACCCTCTGTACATTGCCCGCGAAATGCACAACTACCGGACTGTAGGTCGGGACATTGCTCGCCCCTTGTTCTGGGTACGTCCAAGCAGTGGCGTTGTTTCCTGAAACCAACCCGCAGCGCAGCATTTCAACACCTCGCATAATCGAATATCTTGGCCCCTCAACTGGTCCCATATTCATTTTAGGTCCTGATTTGACAGAAACAGAATGTACAAAAAGTGGTATTGTCCCGACGAGCACGACGGTGATAAAGGCTGATATCAGCGCGACATATACTTCTCGCAATCTGAATTTTTTTCTTAATGACAACCCTATAAACACTAGGCCAAATGCTGTGAATATGGGGAAAGTATCTATTGTTGCTAGTAGCAAATTGGGGTTAACTCTGTTAAGAAATTCGAAATTAGCAAATGGTAGCAATAGCCACATATATCTCATCAATACGCCATTGAACAAAAGAGGGACAAACAGAAATATAAAGTATAAAAACGAGAACCTCAGTATTTTTACCAAATAGATTCGATGCATGGGGATCATTGTAGCAATATTGCATCCGTCTGGGCCCATACGGATTGAGCTGTGATTAGTGCAATCTCGAGTTATAATTGTCACAAGGCTATATATATGAGATCTCGTATTGAGGATCACTTCCAGACCATTCTGCAACATCTGTATATAAACCCGCTTGAGCGGTGTAACATCGCATGCAAAATCTGCTATACACGCAAAACTGCGCCAAAGCTCACCGAAGATCAGATTGTGACTTTTGTAGAAAGATATCGCGAGGTTAACCCATTAAAAGTAATTACGTTTTGCGGCGGTGAAGTGATGCTTCTGCCCTACTTCCCCCAATTGGTAAATAAACTAAATGCGTTGGGCATCTACATCCAAATTATTACAAATGGCACCATAGATCGGTTGAGTGAGTTTTCAAATCCTCAGCTAGTAAACATGATTGTCTCTATCGACGGGTTAGAACCCTACCATGACCAGAATCGGGGTGAGGGTAATTTTCGAAAAAGTATTCAGTATCTACAAGATGCCATATCCATGCGATTCCACCACGAAA
>JAGOLU010000056.1 GCA_017993865.1 Candidatus Woesebacteria bacterium | reverse complement strand
CTCACCGGCATGCTCACCGGTTGGCACTTTTTCCAACAGAATTGTATGTACACAAAATCATTGTTTGATGCAGTTGGGGGGTTTGATGAAACGTTAGGCGCTGCTCAAGATTTTGACCTGTTCGTTCGGTTCCTCATCAAAGGCAGCCTCCCCACCCATGTTCGCTCCCCACTCTATCTCCACCGGTTTCATGCGAGCAATCTGAGTAAGAGTTCTGGGCGAGAAAATAACGCTGATGCGCACAATGCAGATATTAAACGATTCTATCTGAAATACAAAGATTCTCTGCAAGAGATTCTCACTGACGATCAGCTACACGCAATCGAGCGTCATATCACACAATAATCGGTAGTGGATTTTTAAGTATTGTTTTGATTATAACTCAATAGAACAAAAATAACAATACTATAGGGCATGCCATCTGCTATAATCTGGTAATGGAAAACTCAGGCAATATGTATGTCTTAGATGAGAATGAAAGAATAACGGCGCCCATTAGTGATCCCAAAACGGGTAAGTGGCCAGTGACAACGATCTACGGCCCATGTATCGTGCGAGTGGAAGCACAAGCCATGACAGCAAGTGGAAACGAAATCTCCTTGCAGGTAACTGGTGGCAAACCTATTACGGGACGCATCTACATGAAAGCTCCTTCATTTGAAAGCACAGTTCATAAGAAATAATATTTGAGGAAGGATTAAGCTTTCAAGCTGATTTTCTCCAAGTGAGAACTAGCCGTTAGATTCGCTACAACACTCGGTTCCCAAATTGTACTATCCGTAGGATATAATCTCCCTCATGTCCAAACTCTCCATAGGTATCGTCGGGTTGCCAAACGTCGGAAAGTCAACGCTTTTCAACGCACTCCTCAAAAAACAAGTCGCGCTTGCCGCAAATTACCCATTTGCCACCATCGAGCCAAATGTCGGGGTGGTCGACGTACCAGATCCACGGCTCAAGATTCTTGCCGAAGTGGTACACACTAACGTAATTATTCCCGCCGTTGTCGAGTTCTACGACATCGCAGGCCTCGTGAAGGGAGCTTCTCAGGGTGAAGGCTTGGGGAATCAGTTCTTGAGCCATATACGTGAGGTTTCAGCCATCCTGTATGTGAGTCGAGTCTTTGAAGATGGAGATATTATCCACGTACACGAATCAGTGGACCCCAACCGCGATCAAGAAATTGTCCAAAGCGAGCTTATTCTTGCAGACTTGCAAACATTGGAAAAACAAAATGACCGAAAACCTCTTCAGCTCCCTCCTTCTCTCTCACACATCAAACTCGACACCGCTGCGTGGCAAAACATTCTCACAAAACTCAAGTCTCATCTTAATGCAGGTTCACCTGCCAGGACCCTTGGATTATCTGAAGATGAGCTCGTCGTTACTAAGCAGCTCAACCTGCTAACCCTCAAGCCTGTCCTCTTCCTTTTTAACATTTCTGAAAATCAGTTGCGCGAATATCAAGCAGATCCCAAGGCGTTTGCCGAAAAACACAAGCTCACCCTGTTCCTTTCCTCCGCAATATTTTTGAATGCTAAACTTGAATCTGATTTGGCAGGGTTTAGTGAAGAAGAAGCTCAAACGCTTCTCGCTGAGTATAAGCTTGCAGAACCAGGGCTCAATAGCCTTATCAAGCTTGCCTACAAAACCCTTGGGCTCATGTCATTTTTGACTGCAGGTGAGAAGGAGGTGCGGGCGTGGACTATTGTGCGTGGTATGCGAGCCCCTCAGGCGGCTGCCGAGATCCATACAGATTTTGAGAAACACTTTATTAAGGCAGATATTGTCTCCTACGACACGTTTGTGTCGTGTGGAGGCTGGACCAAAGCACGAGATATTGGCAAAGTCGTGAGTGCGGGTAAAGAATACGTGATGCAGGAGGGAGATGTGGTAGAGTTTAAAGTAAACGTCTGAGATGAGCTAAGCGTGAGCTATTAGATTTGCCGCTATCCCCCACCATCTCACAGCGCTCATGAAGTGAAATACAAGCCCCTGCCATCCGTCCATAAATCCTTTGTGACGGAAATAGGAAAGAAAAAACCAGTAGACAGGTAATATGAAAATGCATTTGAGAATAAATATGACTTTCCATACAAGATACGCATTTTTATTCTTGTAGAGCCTCAAAGCATTTTCTTGTACTCGGGCTGCCTCGATGCCACAATACCGTTTCCACCGATGCCAATAGCGCCCGAACGTAGGATCAGAGTAATGATTCATTGGATTTGAAAGTGTCCCTGACCACCCCTCTCCTCGTACTTTGTGCTCTGTACTCTGAACTGGCGTCACATTCTCGTGGACATCTTTGCACGGAAAATACATTGTTCCCCGTCTATACAGACGAATTGTGTAGTCCGGGTATACCCCGCCTTTCATAAGGAACCGGCCGAGAAAGTAATTCTTTCGCGGAATTTGATACGCGATAGGTGTTTCTTGGTTTACATTTTTTTTATGTATTTCATTTCGAGGTTCTTTTTCATCCGTTAGAATTTCGGATTTAGAATTTAGTATTTTCTGGATCTCTTCTTTAAGATCCAGTGTTATTTCTTCGTCTGCATCAAGCTGAAGTATCCAATCGCCCGTTGCAGCGTCTATAGCTTTTTGTTTGTTAATGTGGAATATGGGTGGATTCATGGTTTCAATGACCTTCACCTTTGGGCCATATGCTTTGACCAAATCGACTGTGTTGTCTGTTGAGCCACCATCCACGATGACAACCTCATCTACCCATTCAATGGTGGAATCAAGCGCGTAATGGATATTTTTGGCTTCGTTGTAGGTGGCAATACAGAATGAGAGCTTCATGGTAGAATAGTATACCTCTATGAAGATCGTTCTTGTACCAGAAAAGGTTCTCCTCAAAAAAGCCAAACGAGTCACAAGTTTTGGTCCTAAACTCGCAAAAACAGTGGATGATATGAAAAAAACGCTAAATGCGTGCGTTGACCCCGTTGGAGTAGGGCTTGCGGCCCCTCAAGTCGGTATATCGCTGAGAATATTTCTTATGAAACCAACCGTCGATGGTCCGATACGTGTTTTCATTAACCCCGAAATAACCTCGACTACTACGGTGAAATCCAAAACTACCGTAGAAGCTGGAGATGACGAAAGTGAACCACTCGAAGGATGTCTCTCAATCCCACGTATCTGGGGGCCTATCACTCGGGCACCTTCGGTCACGCTACAATGGGTTGATGTACACGGCGAGGCCCACAAAGACACCTTTAGTGGGTTTGATGCGGCGATCGTCCAACATGAGGTCGATCATCTAAACGGAATTCTCTTCACTCATCGGCTTGCAGAACAAAAGGCTCCCATTTACGAAGAGCGGAACAAAAAGTTACACGAATTATTGTGAGAATATCAAAAGGCTTCACTTTTACGTTCATCTCTGCATTTGCATGGGCCGTCACCATATCACTTTCCAAGTTTGCCTTTCAGGGTGGGGAAAATGTCTATACATTAGCATTCTGGACGACCATCTTCGCAATCCCCTTTTGGGCATTACTGTTGCTTAATAATAAGAAAGAACTAAAGACTATTCCCAAGGCTGGTGTCTACGTGCTCCTTGGTATGGGGCTCAACAGCATCATTCTTTCTATACTCGAATCTTTCGCTATCAAATTCTCGACCGCGATAAACTATTCGTTTCTTATCCGCTCCGTTCTCCTCTTTACCGTTCTTTTTGCTCTAATCTTTCTGAATGAGACATTAACACGTAAGAAAATTGTCCTCGTAGTACTTACGCTCGTGGGTGCGTACTTACTTACCACAAAGGGGCAGATATTATCTTTGTCGTTAGGAGATGGGCTCACATTGCTCGAAGCGGCGTTTATTGCATTTGGGAATAATATCCTTGGGAAACTCTCAACAAAGAACATGAGCGCGAATATCGCGTCTGCAGGTAGTTTTTTCGTGAGTGTAGTCCCCATAGCTATTATCGCGCTCATAAACAATGCCGTCGTTTTCCCAAAATTTCCTCTTCTCTTGGTTGGGATAACCGTATTTTCAATACTCATCACTACCATGCGCTTTAGGGCGTATCGCCATGCATCGGCATCCTATGTAACTATGATATTTTCATTTACTCCCGTTTTTGTAGCGCTTATCGCCTATTTCTTCTTGCATGAAACAATCACCTTGATACAAGTTGTGGGAGGAGGAATGATGGTGCTTGCGGGTATTGCAACGGAAAAACTGAAGATCTGAAGAAGAAGATTACTTAGTTCCTTGGGAGGTAATGAGTGCTATGACTGGCTTTTTGCCATCTGCGATATCTTTCTTAACTCTCTTGAGGGCTTTAGCAGAAACACGGACTTGTTTACGGACGCCGAGCTCCATTATAGAAACAGTCTGCAAGTTTGGTTTGAAAAGACGAGCTGTTTTGGGCGCTCTTTTCTTCCATCTACCTCCGGCCACACCACGATGATGGGTGTGAGATCGACCGTAGAGATTGCCTTTGCCGGTAATATAACATCGAGCCATAGAGTTCTTTCAAAAAGTAAGCCTGGATATGGTATCATGCCAGTAGCATTTTTTCAATCAATAATGCATTGTTTTTGTCTATGCGCGGACTAATCTTTGAGTTTTTTAACTCCCCCATCCTTGTCGTTTTATACGTGATTTTCATAGTCGTTGCACTTAGTGTGCACGAATTTGCGCATGCTAAAGTGGCAGACATGTTGGGTGACCCTACTCCCCGTTTGCAGGGGAGACTCACTCTTGACCCTCGGGCTCATTTAGATCTGTGGGGAAGCATCCTTTTTTTGGTTGCGGGCTTTGGTTGGGGTAAGCCGGTTCAGTTTGACCCGTATAATCTCAAAAATCCCCGCCAGGATGCGATGAAAATTGCGCTTGCCGGTCCGCTTATCAATATCATAATGGCTATTATTGTATCAATAGCGTTCAAACTACTATACTTTGTTCTTCCCTCAACACCCACTTTGTTTCTTAATATCGCAACAGTTTTCATTAGTCTTAACGTTATTTTAGCCGTGTTCAACCTCATTCCGATCGAACCGCTCGATGGATTTAAAATTGTAGGAGGATTGCTATCAGAAGAACAGGCTATAAAATGGTACAGTCTCCGTCCCTATGGTATTTTCTTCTTATTGGCGCTCATAATCCCCCTTGGTTCGGGACCTGCGGTTATCGACACCTATTTGCGTACCGTTGGTGGATTTATCCTAAAGTTCTTGGTGTAGGAGCGCTTCTACTTATTCTTCTGCAAACATGCAGAGTAGTCTGCTGTGGTGCACCCTTGGCCAAGCCGTTCACGAATGACCGCACAGTTGTCCGTCTGCGGACAGGTAGAGGTTACATCTGATGCTGGCATGCTTGTATCAGGCGCAGATCCACTCATTTGATCGGGAGCATTCCCCGCTAGTTTCGTCGCGAAAGTCCACGGAGTGCCTCCATTATCAAAGATTTTATCGCCGATGCGGAGATTGAAATAGTAGGTTGAGCTTGGCTTCAAAAGGGTGACATCTACCGTGTGTTCTTTACCGCCTACAACTTCTGGCGCAATGAGAGACAACTCGGTGGGATTTGTGCCATATTGCACAAGCCCTTGAGTCTCACTCTGAGTTGACCAGTATATTTGTGCCGATGTGTCTGTGACATTTCGAATTATCAGTTCGGTAGGTGAATCATTCGTTGCGCTCACGAAAATACCACTCATATATGCTGTCGAGATTGCAGTGAGGAGTAAGAACGAAAGAACGAGTCCTACACCGATACCTATAAGTTTAGTATTGCGACGAGGTCGAGAATGTTCGAGTGTCGCGATTTTGGTCGAATCCATGTATTAAAAAGGTCTGGCGAATAACTTACGCATGATGCC
>JAGOLU010000003.1 GCA_017993865.1 Candidatus Woesebacteria bacterium | reverse complement strand
CATGCCCATCTGCATTTGACCCTATCACCCCCATATACATGAGATTTCTTGTACCACCGTACTTATTTGACCGCATAAAGTTTTTGGCCATAGATTCTGTAAGATACGTATTCCTTTATACGAATAATCAATAAACGATGTGGTGTAATCATATGGCCATAAGATACGCATAGCATTATCGTATTCACTAATCCCTTGATTTGGCGTCGTCATAAAACGCACCACACCATTTTCTTCAACCAACCAAGGAGTTACCGTTTGATTATTGATTTGACTTAAAAATTCGGGTTGCGCTATCCCGTTCAATTTATTCAGTTGTACATCTGGTATATTTGTGGCTAAATATTGTATATATACCGGATCAGTCAGACTTTTTCCTAGGCGTGCATATGCTGCCTGCACTGCTTCCCAGTCAGAAAAATCTACTATCACACCACGATCTAATGGTTCCATAATCATCGCAGGGAGTATTTCCCCATCCTTATCCAAATGAAGGAATTCTATAAGCTGAGGATCTGACGTGTAGTACAACAATCGCCCATCGGCATCTTTGCGAATTTCCCAATCTACATCGGTGATCACAAATGAATAATGCATGTTATAGTCCCATTTTCCCTGCAATTCTCGACACGCATCATCCCCTTTCACAAGCGCAGTCAACGCTTCCTTTGCCATCTGCACATCCACCTCGCCTCGATCTATATCATGAAACGCAGCGTATATTACCGGTTTACATGCCTCAGAAACGTATTCATTCATGAACTCTTTTCCTAGCTCAGCTATCCATCGAGTATTCCAGTCACCCGAAGCCAACTGATAGATCGCCATATACAGCAACACCCTATCCGCTCGAATACATTTCGGAAATTTGCACCCGTCTGGACCTGCGCCTTTCTTTGAAAATACAAAGCGTATACCTGTGCGACGCGTTATTTCCTTTTGTACTCTTTCTCGAAAACTCGTGTTATCTCGGAGTTCTCTGGCAAGCGCATTCCGTGACATAAACACCGGCGGACATGTAACTCCACCCACACCCGCTGCATAGACCTTTTTAATCAGTGGATTAAAGGAAAAACATCCTGTGTTTCGTAGCGCATTAACACCAACGACTACATTACTCTCTTTCGTATTCACTCTTTTCTGACGGAAGGATTGTATCCACTCGATAAACTGTTGTAGAGGAGTACGCTTTTGCACAACGTTTTCTTCAATCACAGAGACTTGAGGAACGATGACGACATCATCTACACGCACCCGCCTCACTCCCCCTGTTATGTCATAGCCATTAAATACTTCAGGTGTATCCAAGGTTGTTAACTCATTATCTGTAAAATACGAGGGAATAGCAGCATATATACTGTCACGATTTGACAATGCTCCCCTAACAGTTGTCACCAATACTGTGTCTATACCTCTCGCTGCAGCGATCCGCTGCACATATGAAATCACCCCCCGCAAAAAATCATCAGTATTTAACTCCGAGTCAATATAAGGAGATGGATTAATCGCGCGCATAACAAGCACTGGTTTTCCATTAACGGTATTTTCCAAAAGTAGCATTGATCCGGCCAACTCTTCAGTTGTCCCGTTATTTACGGTAAATATCACACCTGTAATGCGTTTTTGCTGCATTATGTTACATTCACGCGTGTAACAAGCGTCACCCAAATCTCCCGCCATTTCACCAAGAATGCCTTTTGTGGCAAATGCCCGCACGATATAACCATCTGAAGTCCCTTCTGCTCGTTTCTTTGCCTCTTCAAGAGACTTGAGGTTTATAAGATCTAGGAGCGTTCGCTTTTCTTTGAGCGTCAGAGAGCCGAGAATATGATCTTTAATGATTACATTTTTTATTTCAATGAGTTGGTTAACCCCATATAAAGTAATCCCATTTCCACGGAAATCAGCAACCTTATCCTTCACTTCTGGATATTCTTTTATGACTTCACGAATAAGAGAATTTGTCACAACTTCCTGTGCTCCATCAACTGTGCGCAACAAAACACTATATTTCGTTGCGAGCAAACGATAGACATCAATAATGGTCTTTGCATTGACCAAAGAAAGTGACGCCTCATTAAGCAATGCCATTTGTCGCTGTAAATGGCTTTCGAGATCCGCAGACTTACGAATTACATCCTCTGCTGTAAGCTGCTCCTGATTCTTAACAAGAGTATGGGTGCCTTCCGCGATAAGCGTTTCATATTCACTTGCTTTTGCCTGAAATATCGCGCTCACTTCTTGTGCGATACGACTGCGCTCATCAATAGTGGGCTGATTCGCTTCACCACTAATAGTTAGAGTGTATCGATTCACATACCGATTAAATACTGCACCCTCGTCTTGGGTAAACGTTGCGCGCATCGCACGTACAGGAAATTGCACATCATCTTGATATGCCACAGGAAGTTCAGGAATAAGATTTGCTGCCTTTTGTGTAGAAAAGTCCTGAACAAATTGTCGCAAATCTATACCCATTTTTCCGTGTGACCATTGTACAGTGGTAAAACCTGTAGCAATACCGACAAGAGATACCGCAAAATCAGACTCCAGATCCTCTGGTCGTATATTACGTTCGATCAACAGCCTTTTTTGAATCGCCGAGACACCCTGTCGCAATTGCTCTACTCCTGCTTCTCCAGTTTGGGATATGCCGAACGCAGCAACATTATTTTGAGTAAAGATATTTGCTGTCAACGGCTCATTCCTTGCCAAAGCAAGATATACAGTGATAAGCGGACGGCTTGTCACAAAACCAAAGACATCTATAAACCGTTTCGAAAATATAAGATCGAGGTCATTTCTTGAATCAGACCATGATATGCCGCCACGCTGAAGCATCCCATATATACCCCGTATAGAACGAAGCTGGTCATCGCGTGTGACACGGGTCAAATAATCAAGACTGGACAGCAATATATCTATGCCGTTTTTTGCCGTTGTTACTCGAGATACTAATTGTCGTTTGGATTGCGATAGAAGCTCATTCTGCTCAGTTAAAAATCCTTCGACTTTATCGATAAATTGCAATACCTCGACAAATGCGGGGTCCTCCTGACCAGAAAATTGAGTTCCGTTATGCTGATCGGACATCGCCAACAGAGTGCCAATGTGTGTAGTTAGCAATACCCGCGTTTCTGTATTCAGAGTACGATTTGCCATTACGTGATCTATCACCGCAATCTCACGAGGAGAGTGTGCCATAAATAGCCTCAATGTGAGGGTTTGAAAGGTTAGGCGAATTCTATTGTATGACCCCTCCTTTTGTTTTAACTGAGCAAGATTTGCATCTAGATTTTCTAGCTCGTATAACGCGTTGTTATTAAATGCCGCAATAAGTGTATTAGCTACACTATCTGCAGGCAAACCAGCCAACTGCAACTCACGAACAAGCCGGAGCATCAACGGATACCGCAATACCTGTTGATTTCTATAGATCATTGTTAATACACGTGATGCATCGTCATCCGTCAGTCCTGCATCTCTAAACTGGGTGTGTTGGGAAATCACAGTATCCGCAGATACTTCTGATCCAGCATACAAACGGCCTCTCACCAAAGAAATAAGCTGTTCTTGATTGAATTCTCCTTGCTGAACCAAACCTTTAGTAAAGGCTGAAATGGTTTTAATAGTACCGAGAAAATCGACCTCCCCGCTCATCACATCAGATAAAATAGTTCCGACACGTGGTAGATCATACCCCGCTTCAATGAGCTCCATTATCCCTACCCTAACTACATCCGTTGTTAACATGCGCGGATCTTCAAGGTCAAATGCATATGACACAAGACTATCGAGAATTTTCGCACTATTTTCTTTGGGCAATGCTGAAAACCATGTCGGAATAAGTGCCACCAACATATCGGGATTTTCAGCCTTACTGATTAAGTTAATGATCGATGTCAGATTCTCATCCTGATATGATTTGTGCTGAGCTGGATATTGAGGAAGCCATAGGGTAATTTTCCGTATTACGTCAGGCTGCATCGTAGCAAGCGTCATTAGTTGCTCATATAACGTTGTATATTCAGAATAATTCGGATATTTTATCCTATATGCTGTAGCATATTCGGTCAGCGCATCCATCCGTTCTGACGTGTATGCGAGTGATAATATGTCTTCAATATTCCCATGGTTTTTCACTGATAGTCTTAACGCATGATACAAACGAGTAGCTGCATCTCCCGTTTTTCCATCCGTACTGACTTTGCGAATCAATCCAAAAAAATATGATTCATTGTAAAATCCTAAGAACCACCGCCGCCAATCAACAAGACTCGGTCCATATAATTGAAATCGCCGGACTGTTTGCCACCAAAAGTCACTATTTTGTAGATGTGTGAACAAGGAATCTTTTTGTGCCGGAGCCGCAACGGTCAGACGCGCTTCCGCTTCATCACCGCCCCCTTCATCAGGCTCTACCACGAGCGTTTCGGCATGATCTGTCGGGACAGCAGTTTCCTCCTTGCGTAGATCGAAAGAAAAGTAAGAATGGATTACATTGTTTTTTTGGCTTTGACCAATGGATACGGCACCCAATGAAGTATATAAGCGGAGCGGAGCTTCGTACCGTGTGTGCCCATATACCTGCTCTATCCCCTGCTCCTCAAGTGTCCCCAGAAGTTCAGAGAGACTCTTGCTCCCGATGCCTTTACCACGCATTTCCGGTTTAACATACATATACGCAAACTGGGTTGCTTTGGCAGTATCCGCAGCACTATTTTGAAAATTGTTTTCAACGAAGATTTTTTGCCAATCCTGCAATTTTTCCTGAGAGTCGTTGAGCATAATAAATCCAACCACTTGATCCTCCTCAACAATTTGAAAAACACGAATAGCCTCGCCATATTTTTTGGTAAACGCAGGTATCCTGACGAGCCAATCAGCATAATCTTCATCTCCAGCCAATAACGCCCGTATACTTTGCTCCGCATCTCCCACAGCAATCTGCCGGATAGTTGAAGCCTGTTCTCGGTTTGCCCTTGTTTGCTCAAAAATCACTCGCCATGGAGCACGGAAGAATGGTAAACATGTTTGTCCGGATGTTCCACTCGACGCATATACACGCTGAACCAACAGATTCACAGAGAAACATCCAGTATTTTGTAGTGCCTCAACACCATCTATTACTTGTGCGACGATAGGTACCTGTGCAACAGCACTCACGGCTTTTTGTGTCGGAGTTCCAGCAATCACACTACTCCCAAGTAGTGCCCCAGCAATGAGTATGGTCACCACTCCTCTTCTCCAGCTTTTTATAGTCTGACTAACCCAGTGAGAGCCCCAGAAGAATGCTGGCCCTGCGGCATATACCCCCCAATCGGGAAGATCAAAAAATTTCCCCGGATGTAATGGGTCTCCTATAGATTTTCCAAGGATTAATAATCCAACAACTAGTACTGTTGATGCTATATTTACCCACTTTGATCGCTCGGGATGCGTAGCCAACATTCGAGCGGTCAACATACGGGCAACTCCAAATGAAGTTGCAGTAGTTGCCAAAGCGAATCCAAAATCATTTAACTGCCATCTCCAGAAATTATAATTATTAGTCGCAATTGTACCAATATAATGTGAAAGCTGATTTACAAATTGTGGATACGCACCATCTACATAAGAAAGATTTTGTATCCATGTTCCGACAAAATATATTCCCATCCCAATACCAAACATTGGAAGTGCAAATCTCAATGCATCGCCCAAAATCTTATTTGCCCGAGCGAATACAGAATTAAAATCTGTCGACAACACTTGGGGTGTAATACTGTTAGCTACGGCGACGGATTGCTTCATCATACTGTTTCGCGCAATGCTAACTATCTTATTCCATAAACCTCCAAACACATTCTTAAGCAATCCAATAAATTCGGATACCATACCACCTTTAATCACCATGTCTGCGATATACACGGTAACAAATCCACCAATAACCGCTCGTAAATCTCCCGAGTCGATCCAAGAAGGATCACCATCACGCATAGATTCTACAGTCTTAAAAATAAACATGACGGCAAACGCGATACTGGTTGTTATCGGCAACTGAAGCCCACGCAACAGCTTCGCTACTCGCTTTTTGGTCTGTGTGATCCCTCCAAAATTTTCTACAATGACTAACATCCCGCGCGAAAGCCAGTATAGTAATGAGAGACCGAGTCCTGCTGTAGCAAATTCTGGTAAATGCCACGCGAGAAATGTGGGATCTACCGCATTACCAAATATGGACTGAAACGCATCAATCATTGCATAAAATTCTGCTTTACTCATTAATTGAAAGTAGAGCTCACCGACAGCCATCAAACCGCCATAAAATGCGGCGACAATTGGGAGTTTTTTATAATATGACATGATTCTATCTAGAACGGGTTGTTGAAGCGTTTCGTACACTTGCATGCGTAACAGAGGACGAGTCTCACTCATGGCGTTAGCGATATTTGGACCATTTTCAAATAATGCTCGATACTCAGAATCTTGATTCTCAATATAATCAACAATACCAAGCATGAGCTGCTCCCCTTCTGCGAGGGGGTTATTTGCATAAACATACGCTTCCGCTTGATTGACCACTTCTTGCGTCACCACACGACTCACATCAGATTCTCCAATAACAACTTGATCGGTTTCACTAGTTACTTCAGTCTGCCCAACATCATGAGTAACTACCACATCAAATCCGAATTTTGCATTCATTCGCGCATATTCTTGTTGCATCGACGTCGATTGCGATACATTTTTTGACCAATTTTCAATAACTTCATCCGTCGTTATATGAAAATACCCTATGATATCTTTTGCATTAGCGCTAGTTAATTCGGAATATGCATTAACAATCTCAGAGAAATCTCCATCTGCGCTCATTCTATAAAGCGCCTCATGTCCTGCTTCAGAATCCCAATCAAATCTCCCAGCATCTTTCAACACTTGCAGCATATGTACTAGGCCTTTTGAACCTTCCCAATAAAACACCTCAGAAAGCTTTGTGGTTGCGATCCCTGCTTTTTCTAAATAGAGATATTGTAATGAGGTGACAACAATTTCTTGGGACTCATCTATTGTTGTATCTACAGTTCTTGTTCCCATGAGCACTTGATGCAATTTCTCATGAAATACTATTGCAGCGGCCCACACAGGATCTGATTCTAATTCCTGCTGACTAATCGTGCCTCCTCCTATTGCATTACCAAGCACCCCCTCTGGCAAAGACTTTGCGATCACTAAATCGTTAATTGGATCAGAAGGATTGTTTGGGTTATATCTATACGTTGGCATAAGCTCTGTCAAAAGCTTTTCTAATACACGTATGAAAGCTTCGGGTTTCTTTGCCTTTATCGACTCTTTTGCAACAACTGCCTCAACCAATTTTTGAATATCCTGTGGTGTTTTTACAGAAATCTCAAGCGGAAAAGAGGATGCCCAATGATTTGCCATGGTCACATCTGACCTCCTGTCTGTAGGATTATTTAATATAAACGCATAACTTACCCTGATCGCAGATTGCTCGTACATTGGCAGATAATCCCCTGGAAGAAGCGCTTCAGTAAACTTATCCCACGGATCTTTAGCACCCATGTCCAGCGCAAGTAATACGCGTACCGTGTGACGCAAAATTGCTAACCGATTCGCGAGACTTAGATCTATATGCGTATTTATACTATTCAATATTTGATTTCGAAGAGAACTGTCTATCGAAAGGAAACTACTTTCTTTCCGATTCATTCTAGTGGTTAGAATCTTTTTTGCATTTACTACTTCATTACGTAAAGAAAATTCCATCCGAATGGCTTCGTAACGTGTTTTTATCCAACTCTCTAATTTATCCATAATCCCCATAAACCACACGAAGCTCTGATCAAATGCATACAAAGAACCTCCGGCTGGCTGTGCGGACGAAATAATGCTCGACGGTGATCTACCCTCCAAGATACTTCTAAAAAATTCTTCGATCACATATTCTGTTTCTCGCTGATCACCTTTGTACAAAGCGCCATAATCAAATGCTTCATCATATGTTTTATCAGGCACACCAAAACCTCTACTTCCATCGGGTCGAGTGTAAGATTCTGGGGTAATGTTGAATGTTTTTGGAGCTAATGAATAAACTTTCACATTGTTCTCCAAAGGTTTCGTTGTGGCATACACAACATAGTGTTGTACCTTATCTAGCACGCCTAATTGCTCATAAAAATTATTATATTCTCGCAATGAACCTCCAGTAATATATACTTCACTCAAAACTGCAATTGAGGCACTTCTCCCTAGCTCGGTTAAAATCTCTGGATAATAATATTGCATCAACGCTGTTCGGAGTGCCCCATCTACCACAGGTTCGGATGGTGCCAGAAGTCGCTGTAAATTCAACAGATCTTGATTTGTAGGGTCAGTTTCCAGCTTAAGTGCCACTTGATCTCTTGTTGTGTCTATCCATATTTCTGGTATCACTTTGTATGCAATGGTGTTTGGTCCGATAATACCTTTTGGACCTCTTGTTGGCATAAGGACAAATTTTGGCATATTAGCCTCAGAAATACCAAGAATTTTACCAATGATTATTATCACAGCTTTCTGACGCACACCACTATCCCCCGTCAAGATAAGTGTCTGTGGACGCGATTGCAACATAGTAGTAACTGCACTTAAAAAGTGCTTACCTGTTTCTTCTAGTTGTGGGGTAATTGATATTTTTGATTGATCAATAGATAAGTCGCTAGTTTGTTTTATCGTACTGACCTGATCAACACTGGGTGACGCAAGAGGAGTGGGTGGACGCTGATCGTCATCCTCATTTGGATTAGAATTAATATATTCTTCAAACTTCCCATCGATCACATCTTGAAGCGTAAATATTCTCTTTTCTAGAGATAATGTATCTATGTACGTCAATCTATTTAATCTCTCCATCTCTCGCCGAAGCGCGATAGCATGTTCCCGAGTAGGTACGATGTACAAAAGATACTGTGGTGGTATATATACCGATGTTTCCTGATCATCGATTGCGACATATGGATGCTCCACATGAGGATCTATGATCGCTGCTGTTCCATTTTCAAAATATCGTCCAGCAGATACATTATGAGGATCGACTAAATTAAATGTACCTATCCACGGAGCAGATTCATATCGCCTAAAAGCAGGTGTTTCATACTGTGGCCATATACCATATGCCCCAAAATTAAGTAACAACGACACAGCATTATCCTGACCCAATGAATCCGAAAATGACGCATCTCCAGGTGTAGGACTATGCCCCAAAAGAAAACTGCCATCGGGTCGGATCTTCTCAAGAACCTTTCTCGCCTTCTCAACCTCTTCTCTTGAGGCACGTTGCACAAGTGCAATGCGTGCATGGTCACTCAAAGCAGAACCATCAGATAACACAGGATACCCAGTTTCAGGATTGATACGAAAATTGGGTACGAATTCATCATGTACAATGTTGCCTTTTATCATCGCGATCCGCTGGAAATACGTAGGATATGCTGATGATATTTGACCAACATTCGTAGTTTGTTGCCTGTTAGCATGTATCGCCCGATTTAATGATAATAATTTTTTAGCATCAACAGGTAAACCATAATACTTCTGATAGAGATCCAAAAACACATCGCGTACATCTAATTCACTCTGTCGAATGCCACCAGCTGCCTCAACCACTTTTTTTGCAAGATCCTCATCGGCAATCGCATTCGAAACAAAATAATCTGGTACCAAGCCAGATGCGATCAATAGGGCGACCTGATCTACACCATTTTTTACCTCACCATTACTAACCAACGAAACGACAAGGTCGGTCACACGCTCGTGTTCAGATGGTGGAAAGGCTGCAATTACAAGCAGTAGCATCATATCCTGCTGTGTCAAAATAATGTTTTGATTCGGATTATTTACATAGGCTTGGAGTGCTCGACGCATTGCACCCTCCAACTCTACACCGTTATGCTGAAGCCTCAGTAAACGAGCAATCTCTGGATCGGTTTTGAGCGAGGCTATAAGTAAATCTAAATCTTTTGTTTGCAACGCAGTGTCTACTGCTTGCCAAAATTGCCCAACTGACAATGACATTGCGCGAATCGGTTCAGCCCGATATGTTTCGTAACCATTTTCTGCAACTAATCGAACCCGCGCAAATGATCCATTGTCTTGTTTTTGATAAGCAAAAAGTGAACCATTAGAAATACCAGAGCTTTCTTGCAAGATGTCTCCCACCTTCATCGATTTTAGATATTCAGCGAAGGGAATCAAACTGCGGTCACTTCCTCGGTAACTCGATACATAAAGCTCGGGTCGCTGAGTCATCTCATCGTTTTCCATTACAACATTTACTAAATCACGCCCGCTTTGACTCGGTGTTCGCAAATACAGGAACAATGAAGAATCAACATGAAAATCAAATCCAAGCGCAGCAAACCGACTTGTCATAACCGCATACCCTATCCGCTTGCGCTCCGTCTTGATATCCACTTTCATTTCTTTGAGATAAAACTCATTTAGAAAATCCTTGCGATATGGCACAAGCAAAGCATCTACTTCACCTATAAATCTATACTGCTCGTCGGGAGAAACCTCCAGTGCAGATAAACCCTGAAGAATTAATTCGTCCAATTGTCGCGCCAAATCAGATGATCTAATTTGCGAATTGCTTTCTAAAAATAGTTTGATCGGTGCCAATTGAGCAGCTACCTGAGCAGCCTCATCTCGCGCATTTAAATTCAAAAGTCGTGCAAGATTTGGGTCAATAATGCGCAAGACCTGCTGATCACCCCACCATTTTTTCACTGCATTCCATACTCGTTGCCAACGAGATTGATTTTGTGCGTTCTGTTCAGCGGATTGAGTCTGAAAAGATGAAGGATTCAATACACTCGTCGTTGTGTACACAATACCTTTACGCAATTCAGCTTCTATCTTTGTAAGCTCTCGCAACACATACTGCTTCGCTTCTTCAGGGTCAGTGATTCCTGCATTTTTCAATGACTCCATAAGACCGATAGATACCGCACCGCGCCCTATGACTCCAAACTCCTTTGTTTCCTCAAGCGGTCCGCCTACGATAAATCCTGATTTTTCCCAATTCTTTATCGTCTTTTTGAAATCTATCGATCGATCTGGCTCCCAAGACAACATGGAGACAAGTGTTTTTTCCGTCTCAAGCCCAATTTCTTGTAACGGATTAAATCCAAATCGCTTGAAAAATTCGTAATACCCATCTGCTGCAGCTTTTGCTAACGGACTATGCAGTTGGTAGTTTTCTCCAAGCGCCCACATTGCGCGAATAGCACGCATATTCCCTACAATGCGCAATAAGTCAGATATGTGAAGACGTGCAAATATATCCAAATCTGCTCTTCGCAATGCATCTCCCTGATATTGAGGTTTCAAAAATTGTCGACCATACGCGGTCACATTCAAAAACCCTGCATGTGCGGGACCTTCTGCAGCTTTTGATCCACTGTGCACTACAGCAGAAATACCGGGTACAGTCATCCACTTAAACGTTTCCCACAGTGGTGCACGACCAAATGTTTGCACCGCATCAACTGCGAGAATCACAGGATCATCGGGATGATCTATATTCCACTGCTGAACATACACTGCCAACTCAGGCAAAATATCATCATATTGTATGACCGTTTTTGATGCTAAAGTAAACGATATCTTTCGTATGCCAAATACATGAATCATTTGTTTATATCCTTCTAAAATGACTGTTTTGGCAATTGCCGTAGCATTTGGATGACGTAAATCCAACAGTTTATCTCCCTTACTTTCATCGATTCCTGAGTAAACGTCTGAACCGTTTTCGCGCGATGTCCCAAAGTTTGATCCTCCCTTAAATATCGATTTAATCAAATTTATCGCATCAGAACCGGATCCTCCATACACCATATACGAGTCGTATACCGCCCTCACTACAGCAGAGAGTTCTTCCGGAGGTCTTTGTATATTTTCTGCAGTTATTTGCGCGATAAGCGCAGGGACATATTCACGACGTGCATGACTGAATAAATCTGATGCTTCCTGATCAAATCGCTTCATGAGAGCTACCACCTGTGTGCGCATTGCCTCTCTGGTTAATCGGGAATTACCAAGGATAGACATCAACTCCGTTGCGTATTTCTCCCATAGATCTCCTTGAAGATATTTTGAATATATTTTCCAAGAGGATGCTTCAAGACTATGTGCAGAATTTGTCGGTTTTTTCGGCATCACTTTCCCACCACTTCTGCGTTGAGCCAATCGCATATCTTTCACTTCGGTTGTATTGTCCAACATGTCCAGTGCTTCCGTGCGCATTTTTGTATCCAGTCCTAAGGTCAAAATCCGTGCACGTAATGGTGAATATCCAACCTGCGCATCCACTGCTTTCGCTCCCGCCCACATGCGACCAAGTGTTTCACCTATTTGCATCCAACTCTCTGTATTGGACACATCACCTGCCTCTACTTGAAACAATGGAATATTGGCGCTTTTAGCCGATGCAAGCAAATCGTTGCGTGACATTACTGCATCACTATTGGGTACAAACCATGCCACATTTCCTGCACTATATGCATCAGCTTTTCCAAGCACTGCAAATCCATCTGGTGTATTTGCCAACAATAGTTGTATCTGACGAGTGAAAAGAGATAAATCTGCTAATACCGACTGCTCAAACCCTAAGAAACGTACAAAATTAGTACGCAAAAACCACACACGCACAAATTGTGGCAATGCTGAGTTAGCGATAACTCGTCGTACTACCCACCCTCTGAATCCTGACAACATGTGCACTTGAGCTGGTGAACCGCTCGATGGTTCTATCCCTACATATTTCATTTTCTTCCAATACTGTTGCTGTTTATCAGTAGTCCCAGACATTTCCGCTGCAAGACGTGACACATATAACCCGCCTATATCATGACCGATTATTGCCAAACGCTTTTCGTTAAATCCATACAGAGTATGTAACGCACGAATAGTTTCTCGAAGCTGGATGGCATTCTCTATATGTCCGCTTGATACGCCTTCTCGATTTGTCCCTTCGAGTCCCCCAAGGGACACCGCGATGACTACACGTGCACCTTTTACTCCAGTGGATAGCAAGCTATCAAATGCTGGTGTTTCTGAACCACGAGTCATTCCAGCTCCCGGAACCATAAGCATGACTTCCGGCATCGTGCTTATTAAGCGCTGTATATATGCCGCTTGATCTACAGAACTGCTAAATACTCTTTGCTGCTCTGCAGAAAGCTGTATACCATAGAGTATTGGCGTTCCCTTCACAGATGTGACGCCCTGCATAGACGAACTACCTATAAACCCTTCAGCATAAGTGATACCCTTCTCTTGCCATACGCGAGTCACAGGAATTGTCTTTGCACGAGCAATTACCGATTCCATATCCTTTGGTGAAATGTCTCTCATCACACGTAGTAAATCGTTTGCCACAGATGGCGCATGAATTATGGCGTCCCTCATTGAGAGACTTTGGCTTCCACGTACCTCGTCCAGCATTCTCCAGACTAATGCATCTTTTACCTCTAACTCGGAATAGGTTGAACCAGTAACGCGTGCTGTAACATCTGCAAGAATCCGATCCCTTGCAGCATTTACTATCGCACCTAATTCATTTAACGAATCAGGAAGTGGTGTATATACTTCCCTGAGCGCTTCAGATAATTGAGGAGCTTCAGGTATAAATCCTATTGGCTTTACTTGATTCTTCAGAAGCACCACGATTGCGTTTTTATCCGTCAAAATACGCCAATACTCGCCATCCTCACCGGCAAATGATCCCAAGATCTTTCCCCCTTCATGTGTACCTTGTGTCATTGAATATATCTCTACGGAAGATCCCACAGACAATATAGAGTCTTGGCTTACCACCACTTGTTCAGTATTAGCCTGAGCAGTGCCCACACTCACTAAAGTTTGGTTCGGATTTTCATCTACCCGACTGATAAACAACACATTATTTTCAGGTGGGATTTGAAGTTGAATTTGATACTTCCCATTGAGTATCAGTGTATGGACATCCCCTGCACCAAGTACTACTTGTGATTCCACGCGCGCTCCATCTATGGTGATCCCCTTTATGCCATTTAATACCCACTTCCCATTCTCAAGTGCAACGGATAATCGAACTCCACCAAGATCACCTACGGGGAGAACCAAATCCGCGAGCGAACCAATTCCACCTATGATAAATGGACGACTACCGGTTCGAGTCTTTGCAAACACATCAGGTGAAATTGCGATCACTTGATCTTGAGTGATTGGTAGTTTTTCCACTAATTCATCTGCTGGTGTATCGATAAGCACCGGTATTCCCACTCCCAGCAATGAAAGTTCTCCCTGAATAACTAATAATTCTGTATCTGGAGTCTGGTTAGATGCATTTGTGTTTTGTGTCGATGACCCGTTATTTTCCGGCTCATTGGAATTTGATTGTGATCCCGACGGGTTACCATCTTCTGGTGGTTCATTTGAGGCTCCAGATGACATAGCTTGTTCCCCATCATTAAGTGCTTCACCAGTTGGTAATGCATCTGGTGAATCCTGTTCAGGTTGCACGCTCATTCGTTCGACGACACCTCGAACGACCTGCATAATCCAATTATTCACTATGGTGCTAATACGTGACACGTTCGCACGAATTTCTGCCATCCATCTTTCAAATGCCGTATTACCGAACATGTTACCCAAACCTCTGATCAGAATAGGTTCATTTATAAATCCATTCCTGACACTGAAGGGACCGCTCGTTATCATGTTAAAAAATCTAGTTACGAAAGGTGGATTGAGTATTGCATCAACACCTTCTTCTGTTGGTGGTATTCGTACTTCGACTTCAGGATTTTCACCACCTCGTAGGAGCTTTATTCTTCCTAATTCAAAGTCCTCATTTCCACTTCGATACCCTATTGGATACCATACATCCGTTTCCAAATTAGGCAGGTTGACGAACGTGTTTACAAGTTGATCGCTATCAAATGACGTGGTTGTACGATTTCCAATTGTGATAAAAAGCTTCTTGGCATCTGGAGATGCACGACGAATAAACACTTTTACCAAATCCAAAAGATTTTTATTCTTTGCCGGTGCGATCAATGATCCTGTTTCATCATTTCTTCCAGCGACCAAAGCGATAGGAATGAGTTTTGATTCATCAGATGTATCCGCTTGCTCCTCTTCAATTTGGACATTTCTTGGGAAAAATTCGGGAAGTGCCCTTGTGTCGCGAAGATGAATATTGCCAGTTTTGATATCTAAATCAATCTCATAGACGACGTCGCTACCCTCCACACCTACTTGATCACCGATCGATATAGATACACTTTTCGAATCAACTAATATGCCATTTTTGAGTAATTTTAAACCATTGGTAATTAGTCGAAGTTCAAGACCAGACTTTCTCTCATCTATAGCGACTAGTGCAGGACCAATTGTTGTATCCACAGACTTAATCACCGCATCAGTATCAGAATCTACAGGAGCTGCGGTTACTTTGGTCGATAATTGTTGAGCTTTCTGTACAAATGCTGGGTCATCATTTCCAAATATGATTTGAAACTGTACATCGTCCCCTATTTCAGCGCTCGTTGCACCCCATACATACAATTGTGCCACTATATTTGTTCGTGCATCAGTCGGATTCTTTGCGGTTTGTAATATCGAAGCTATGATGTTTTTACGCTCCTGTGTGTTGATAACCGACCAAAATCCTTTTGTACCATTGAGAAATCTAGATTTTGGATAGACCGCTCTGTCTACAACATTTGGAACTGCAGATGGATCAGTGATAGTTTGTGCGGATAACTCTCTATTACTTCCACCATTTCGCTGATAGAGCGCCCGTTCAGTCTCACTTAGCTTAGACCATGCAAAATATATGTATGCATCTTGTTCGGCTTTAAATCCATATTCTGAATCCAGTAGAAAATTGGCAAACTGCTGCTTTGCATCTCTTCCTTGCTCATCACGCGATAACGTTGCAAATATCCCTTTTGCTTGATCCAAAGTAAATTCCACAGGAACGTGAAATTCAAGAAGCTTCCCACCTGTAACAGAATCATCCTTTTGGGTTACATAGAGCGAATAGTGCTCGCCAATATGGTAATCAAGCATCCTAAGCTCCTTAGTAGAATCTCTATACGGAATCGATATAGACACACTGGAGTTTGGAGCATTCTTCTGATCTTTGAGTGTATTTTGATACTGAACAATAAATGCATTTAGCGCAGTGATTCTATTCTTTGCAGAAGGATATTTCACCGAGTCTGACGGGTCAAACCCTTCAACGAGCTTCGCAATTGCAAATGCACGATCATCATACGCTTGTAATAGTTGTTCACGTGTATACCCTTCCTGATTGTTGACCCCATCAATGGTGATAACAGCACCATTCGGAAGAATATATGACACATTCATACCTGACGTCGTCCTACTCCAACCAAAAGGCATACCGTGTGATGGTGGAGGTATTACAAGATCTTGATTTCGTTCTTCTGGAAGCGCTGCCTGTGCGATCGTCACTTCTTTAGCCTCAAAGGCTGCCGCTGTGGTCTGCTCAAGTTGCCTCATGACTGAAGCTGCTTGTATGGTAGCTGTAGGTTTTCCAGCGGTGTCATATAAAAGAATGACATAATCCGAAGGTACGCGAGAAATACGATGATCTTTATCAAATTGATAACGGGTATCGGTATTTTTATCACCAATAGAAGCCGCGGCACTTGCTTTTTCTTTTGTTGGATATATTCGATAAAATCCGCTGTCGGGAAGTTTTCGTATACTTGGTTGATCTCCGACTGGGCGCCGTTGCTCAACATACTCCCCTGCACCCAGAGATATACAGTATGTCTGACTCTGTGCAAATGCGAGCTTTATAAGCCCTGCACCCGCTCCCCCAATGCCACAATCATCAGTTTTTCTGTTCACTAAATCAGCAACCTGCCTCTTCACTTGATCTGATAATGTGCCTACACGTAACCCTGATGCATTCAGCATGCCTTGTACTGCGCCAAACGCACGAATTATAGCAGCGAATGCTGCTGGAGCCACCACACCACCTTGGGTTTTTACCTCGGGTGCTCGTTTGATCATGACCCATCTATCAAACGGTATACCAACTTGGAGATATAACCCAGTTTCATCCAACCATTCATCGTGAATCTCGCCTTCGTTGTCCATCCAGACGAAATGGAAAAATTCTTCGCCTCGTCCATCATATTGTGGCCCATCAACGACTCCAAAAATCCATTCATACTTGGTGTCATGCTCATCTTGACTGCTCGTTCCGTACAATGTGCCAATCTCAAGATCTTTAAAAGAAACGTCATCGCCTATATACATTCGTGTATACGGTGTCATGACTCGCGCCTTTGGTTCATTTGCAAATTTACGCCATCCATCAAAAATATCACCTCGTCCATTGAAGCCAAATGGATACATCCATTCAAATAATGTAAATCCACGGTTCGTATAATCCGCGGGATTCTGATAAGAAGCCTTCGGTACTTCGGATGGAATGTACGGGAATATATGATCTGCTCCTACCGCAGCCAAGAAGCGCCAGAAACTCATTTGTTTAGACTCAGGAACATATTTCTCATTGAGAATCGTCGTTCGGATGATTCCTGCTGGATTTTTTTCTAAATCCTTTGATGTTGTGTCTAGAACTATACCCTTGTCGTCAAGCACCTTGTCGAGGTTTGCAGCAACATTTGGATCCACAGAAAGTATTGTATATGCTTCTATTTGACTCTGAATGTCTTCAGGAATTGCTTTGAGTTCAACAGCTTCCGGTGGAGTTGCTGGAACAGAAGTTTGTGTAGGAATATTGGTAGATGTCACAGGTACCTCAGTTTCAGGTAATGCAGTTACTGAGGGCTCGATGGTAAATATATGCGATTCTGTAGGTATTGATGTCGATGTTGTTGAGAATACATATGGTGTTGATGTAGGTAATGCAGGTGCTGGACCGATAATGTGCATCTGCTGGAGACCAACAACCACGATAAGGGAAATAGCAGCAAGTGCCGCTAGTACATAACCTGCAACTTGTCCATTGATCCGTCGTATTTGAGTCATTAAAGGCTCTTGTGGAACTACTGCTGGTTGTACAGTTCGAGGAGGTTCCGCTTCATTCACTGCTGGCCAAATTCTTTCACCAAAAATTATATACAATGCATTTTTGGTGACTTCATTCATTTCTTCTTGTCTGTTAAGCCCACTGATACCTAACAATCTAAGTACGATTTCAGATCGCGCTTGTAAGAATACCGTGGATCCGTTGATTGGGAGTGCGAGAAAATCTTCAACGGTAGTGTCGCCACCTTTACGTCTTCGCAACTCTGAAATGGCACGATCCAACATTTTCCATTGATTCGAATACAATGCTATTACAGCACGTTTTTCATCGCTCAATACTTCTTTTTCTGTAGCCACCGGCGCCTGTTCAACAGGTGGCAAAGTCTCGCTGACGTCTTCGGCTTGAATAGCTTGCGCGTTGATATTGAATCCACTAGGTACATAACGAATCAAATATGGATCGAACGTTTGGGTGTCCCGCATGTCATCATACTTTTGTACCAGTTGGAATTGATATATGACCCCATTTGGCGAAAATCGGATAAATGCATCACGATCAAGCACGGGATACCCATTCGCATCTCGAATCGTAGGGGTCATCCATGCGCCAAAATCTCCCTCTTCTGGGTCCCAATACTGCACATTTCTCCCACCTTGCACGACTGAGATTCGTTCAGATTCAGCCTCGGATTGCAAGAATTGTATAGTTTGTGAGCCTTCTGTGAACTGGTACTGACGTCTGCGTTCATTTGCTCTATATTGTGTCGATGCACTTTCACTTATGCTGATTCCTTCCTGAGCATACTGGCGATCAGCCATTTCTATTGGTGCACCTTTTGCTACCAAAAGTGGAGAAGGAACATCTCCCGTATCAGATATAATCGTTGGTGCGTTTGCTGCATATTCTTTCACCAATGCTCTTCTATAACCTACCTCCATCACTATTCCTTCGATATATTGATCAAGCAATACACTCACTTCTTGTGATTGAACTATCTCCTGTGCTCTCCGTATCGGCATCCGCATCCGACGCAACAGTGCTTTTTCAATCAAATCTTCTATTTCTTTTCTTGGTACTCGAGCAGTCAAGTCTGTAGCCAACATAGTACCAGTTGTGTTTCTCTGTGCCCGAATCAAGACATTGATCCAGCTATTTCGTAACGGCGTGATTATTTGATTTGCCGGTGCATCAAAGGATGCTAATAATTGTTTTACAAAGTAAGTCGGGTCTGAATTACGCTCCAGAAGCTCAACCATCGCGTTTTCCATCACCACTGGATCTGCTGGTGTATACGTGTCATTTTTCAGATTATTAAACGCTTTAACAACTTTTTTATCTGCATTTTTTCCCAATCGTAATGTCACCACGAATTCCGATGGATGCTTGATAGCACCAAGCACTATTCCCGCTTCTCGTTCCTCACCTACAATTGCTGTAGAAAACGCTCCTGACGTCACGATACGTGAATACATCAATTTAGGACGGAAAAAGTCCTGTTCTGGTAAGAGCCAACCAAAAACATGTTTGATGATCCAGTGGATAATCGGTGGATCATCTACTCCCACAGCAAATCCCACCATCATGCCATGACCCGCCCGCGCATCCGCTTGCTCATTTCGAAGAAGATCAAGCGCATTAGGACTCATAACTTTGTTAGCAAATATTGGACGTGGCGCCAAATTTCTCGGATCAAGTTTTCCATCATTAAGCACAGCATCAAGAAACATACCTACTGGCATGTTAAGTACCTGTGAGAGACTACTTATAAGGGCCACATCTGCTGTTGGTAAATTCGCCCTTTTCCCAGCCTCATCCTTTTTAGCCTGAGAAAATGCTTGTTCAAACGCAGCGATAGGAATAGAAATCTGCAATGCATGATCGTCAGCTTTTGGTTTCGCAATCTGACCAATCGGTGGCATCAATGTAGATTGTGGTGAGTCGACGTCACCTAAATTAACCCTCGTTTTTAGAAGTCGACTCGATACCACCGATGTCAAAAATTCATTTACATCTCCTGCGTCGATCCACGTATGTGCAGATTTATAATCAAGATTTACAAAATACTGCTGTTTCCCCACAATATTGATCACGGGACCGCGATTTTTGAAAGGATAAATATCTCCCTTAAAGACTTGACTATACGCAACAAGGTAGTCTCTATTATTAAGTTCTTCAGCGGCTTTCGGATCATTGAGCGCTTTTGTAATTTCGTCCAACAATTCCTCTTTGGACAATGGTTTACTCTCTAAAACGCCATTATTATCAACTTTTTTTACTCGAGGTATCGTATACAAAAGATAATGATGGGCAGACTCAGCACTTGGTTTATCCACAGCCATAAAGGAGTATGTGTCAGGAATTTCCTCTAAGCGAGCATCATACTTTTCCATGACGGATAGTGCTTCTTGCGCCATGTCACTAACTTTTCGATTAATCGAACCTTCATTTATCCGCATATGACTTCTGGCAATAGTGCCAAATGTACGGATGGATGAATCATTGTCGGGTAAGATTCGATCACCACCAGCTATATCTCTCACAGAATAAATGTCATCAAGCTGATTTATCGCATCAACAATGAATTTATCTGTGCCTCGTGGGAGGGCAACCGCTTCACCAACACGATGCGTTCCGTTATCCCCAATGTCCTCTAATCTTGCAATCACATCATCGGGCACGACCACACCACTATCTTTTTGTGAAAGTTGGACTTGTAGTGCTACAACTAACTCTTCTGGAGTCAATGGAACTCGCTCACCATCTTTAAAAACATGTAATCGTGGAATTTGATAAATCCTGTATTGTTCGTTGGCATCCTGAACCATGAATGTATAGGTCGATTTATCATGATACTGACCATTTGCAATGAGCGTATTCAATGCGGTGACTTCGGATGCTATGGTATTTATGAGAAGATCAGTCCCTTTTTGCACAGTTGCAAGTGACGTAGACATAACATAGGATGCCCCTTCCCGAAGCAACGTTGGTTCTATGGCATATCCACGCGTATAGTCAGGAACAACCCATACATCTCCGTTTGAACCTATACGAATTCTCTCTCGTGGGCGATCTGTCCAAGTAAGCCAAAACTTCGTAGTGTCTGTTTTATTTATCATTGCTCCTAATGTGAGGACGAGCTTTGCCGTGCCGATACGTGCCGGCTCTATAAACCCACGAATTGGATTAGCGATTTGATTCCCATTTACTTCCCAATACCATGGAACTGGTATAAATCCTAATAGTTTGAAGTTGTTGGATGATCGTCCGTCAACTTCGGAAAATGCATGTATCGTATCAAATGCTCGGTTTATGACTATTGCCTGTTCGGCATACGCGCGACGAAAATCGGCAAACCACTGTAAAGGGTGTTGGAATAATCGTCTTACACTCTGAACTGATGCTGCTTGTTTTGCATCACGCAACCTGTTGATATATGCTTGGGCGGATTCATATGGTCCACCGGCAACCACATTCCCCACCGGATTTGTCGCAATCAAATCTGGTTGTCGAAGCATGCCCGATGCCACACCCAGTAAATGTTGTTCGATATCTCCGTGATCTATCTTCCACTGACGTAATTCTTCTGAGGTAAAATCTGGATATGTTTCCATGATCAATGCGTCAATCTGTTGACGAATTGATTTGATTTTATTGGTATGTGCTCTGAGTGCTCGAGAGCTCGGACTTGTTCCAAGTTTTGTATTTGCTTCATCTGCGGTAGAAACAAGTGCACGTATACGAGCAAGTGTATTGGTTACATCCAACAAACGCTCCAAGTTAACCAAAAATACAATACGTTCATTGACAACACCTTGGAGCCCTCCTTCACTACGAGTCAAATATGGCTCAATGTTATGACTTCGTAAGAGCGTATTCACCGCTTGCATCGCATCCACAGTTTCTTGGTCTAACACTACTTCACCTGTCTGTTGATCTATCAACGATCCTGTATTATCGATGTGTATTCCTTTTGCGCCTACCCCATAGGTAACATCAGCAAAGTACGAACGGTTTGCACCGGTCACCAAACTCTTTTCTTTAAATGAAAGCTTTAAGCCGCCGACCTTTGCCTGCAACAGTGATGAGATCTGTACCAAATATTTTTGATCCCATGCGGAGATGATAAATATCTTTTCTAATGCTGATTGAATCGTGCTACTCAAATCTGTTTGTGTATCTTGGTCTATAAAATCTTGTGACCCTAGTGTTTGTTTGATCTTTTGTATTCGTTGGATCAATTGGCCTGCATGCCCACTCGTCGATCGCATGATCCCATTCTCTCGCATCACCTCAATAAATATATCTTGTACGATTTGAGATGGTGTCTGGATTACCAGATTCTGGATATAGTCAGGTGAATTCGGACCACCAAATCGCAATACAAAGTGCGTTTTCATCCAGCCAATAGGACGTGAAAGTAACCCCGCAACAAAAATTCGCACACGTACGGTTGGCTGTTGTACCCGCGAAGCTAATTCAGCGGATAGATGATTCATGACATATGGATAATTTCCACTCACAATAGCCGCAAATAATTTGAGGTCGTCACCAATAGGATAATGTCCGCTATCAATATAGAAAAATGGTATATCGTATGTAGTAACTACTCGATATATCTCATCATGACCAAGCACCTTATCTTTCCCTTTCCTAGACAGTGCTATCACCACATTCCCAAGTTTGGCTTCATCTCGCAGAGCGAGCGTGACTAATTCTTGCTGATCCAATGCCTGCACATCTTTAAGAATTTGGGTAACACGACGAAGATAGCGCGGATGTTTCCGAAGTTCTGACAAATGCACTGCACGGATAAGCAAATTTTGATCATCACTTGGTTTGTACGTAATGCTGTTAAATATATAATTCACCACCACATCTACTGCCAAAAGCCGTTCCCTCAAGAATCGGGTAATCGCATAATCTGGAGAGAGCAAATTTACTGAACGCAAAATCCATCCAAGGAATCCTT
>JAGOLU010000055.1 GCA_017993865.1 Candidatus Woesebacteria bacterium | reverse complement strand
ATTTCGAGCTCACGTATGGAGATGAAGAAATGTATACACTGGCTACATCCATAACTCTTTCTGGTCAAGATCAAACAAAAAAGATCAAGTCGTTGAGTCATGATTTGCGCAAACACGCAAGACGATTAAATGATCCGTGGACAGGCATACGAAACTCGTGGTATTTTGTGGTCAACTTCTTTCAGCGAAAAAATAAGGTTGATGGTGCTGAGAAAAAAACGAAGGATACAAAAGCTGCAAAATAGATTTACTTTTTTAATAACTTCACCTTATCTCGAATTGCAATCGCTGCTTCAAAGTCCATCATTTCAGCGCGTCGTTTCATCTCACGCTCCAGCTTTTTGAGAAGTTTTGCTCGATCGTAGGGTGTGAGTGAATCGGGACTTATACCCTGCAAAAACTCATAATTAAACGAAGAATCTTTTTTGTAATTCGCGTCTATGAGGTCTGCGGGGTTTTCTGTCTTTTCTACTATTCTCTCTCGAATGGACTTTTGTATGGACTCTGGGGTAATATTGTGTTCTCTATTGTATTGCTCCTGGTGCGCTCTCCGACGATCAATCTCAGCAATTGCCTCTTTCATACTTTTTGTCACCACATCTGCATACATGATTACCTCACCACGAACGTTGCGCGCAGCTCGCCCCATTGTTTGGGTAAGGGCGGTGCGAGACCTGAGAAATCCTTCTTTATCTGCATCGAGTATTGCAACAAGCGTCACCTCTGGAAGATCAAGACCTTCTCGCAGCAGATTCACTCCAATCAGTACGTCGAACGTATTGTTTCTCAAATTATCGAGCACGTCTGAGCGCTCAAGCGTATGAATATCTGAATGAAGATATGCGGCTTTGATACCTTTCTCTTTGACATACTCTGTGAGATCTTCTGCAGTTTTTTTTGTCAGTGTAGTAACCAAAACTCGTTCATGGAGTGCAGCGCGTTTTTCAATTTCTGTGATAACGTCAGGAATTTCTCCGGCGGCAGGGCGAATGGTAATCTGAGGGTCGACAATGCCCGTTGGTCGAATAAGTTGTTCGACCACACTGCTTCTATCAACCTCCCACGCATTTGGGGTGGCCGAGATATAAATGATGTGCGGAGCCTTCGGATAAAACTCATCGAATGTCGCAGGCCTATTATCGAATGCAGATCGGAGACGAAATCCAAAATCGATGAGAGTTTGTTTACGCGAGTGGTCGCCGTTATACATCCCTCTAATTTGCGGAACAGTCATGTGACTTTCGTCGATACAAACCAGAAAGTCGTTGCCATAGGCTTTGTGGAAATAGTCAAGCAGACCGTAGGGTGGATCGCCGGGGTTGCGTCCATCGAAATATCGGCTGTAGTTTTCAATCCCATTCACATAACCCACTTCTTTTATAAGTTCTAAGTCGTAGTTTACTTTTTGCGTCAATCTGTGTGCCTCAAGTTCTTTGCCGGCTTTTTTGAGCGCGACAGACTCGACCGCAAGGTCATGGCGAATTTGGGCTTCGGCCTGAGAAAATGCAGGCGAACTCGTAATGTTATGCTTTGCGGGAGAAATTACCACTGATGTCAGGTGAGCTTGCTTGTGCGCTATACGTTTTCCGGTGAGTGGGTCTATCGTCGATATCTCACTAATCTTGCCAAGATCGCTTTCGAGACGATAGCAATAGTCTTCGTATGCGGGGTAGACATCCATATAGGTGCCACGCACCCGAAAGGTTCCGCGGCGGAATTCAAATTCGGACCGCATATATTGCAGATCAACCAGCTTACGCGAGAGCTCATGCCAATTTGCAGTATCTCCCACGCTGATAGGGAGCATCAGATTTTGCCATGCGTCTGGACTACCTATGTTGTATATGCAGCTGACTGAAGCCACGACGATCGCGTCTTTCCTCGTAAGAATGTTTGCAGTCGATTGCAACCGAAGCTTGTCTATTTGGTCGTTTATTTGCGCTTCTTTTTCGATGTATGTGTCGGAACTGGGGATATAGGCTTCAGGTTGGTAGTAGTCGTAGTATGACACAAAGTACGAAACAGCATTGTCGGGGAAGAAATCACGAAATTCTTGATAAAGTTGGCCTGCAAGAGTCTTATTATGTGATATGACGAGAGTCGGCATCTGCAGTTTTTGGATAACGTTGGCGATGGTGAAAGTTTTCCCCGAACCCGTAACCCCAAGAAGGACTTGATCTTTCTGATCTTTCTTTATTCCATTCACCAACTTTTCAATGGCTTGTGGTTGATCTCCGGTAGGTGAAAATTTTGACGAAAGGACAAACATACAGAGTATATTATAGTTGACTTGGGGCTCCAGGTGTGAGGAGTAGACGCTTTAGGGTTCGTTGGAAAATACATGCCGACTCGTGATGATGACTATGACAAATGCCCCCAGAGCGTACCACACCGCCAACCAAAGAACTACCGGATCAGTGAGCGACGCAACGATATCTTGGATCACTCGTATTGGTTGCGTCAATAAGTACCAGGTGTTCGTCCGCTTGAATCTTCCCATGCCGATTGCAAAACCCATAAGAAGTGAAAAAACAATGAACAGCACGATTCGAAAGTGAGTGCTGAGACGCTGAATTCTTGATCGATATTTATGGAGCACCGGTCTCATTGCTAAAACAAATGAGGTCACCGCGATTACAAAAACACCAAAATAAAGGGCAATTCCGAGGAGCTTAAAAAGCACAGTCATCTGTCCGAATCGAGGATTAAAAAGGTGAATAACGTCAGTGATCATGTAGAGTGTGTTTGGGAGAAAAGCTAACCATAAGACCAACAGCAAGGACTGTCCAAATTTCGAGATGGATTTTTGCAGAACTCTTGCCAATACCATAGGTACGATGGCGAGGAGCGTGTTCCACCCCATCCACACTATGTTATGAGAGAAGAAGCCAAGTGATTGAACAGTATCCATAGTCATTAGGTCTGGGAATCGAAGTTACGAAGACTTTTTATCGGCGGTAAGTTTCTCTTTGTTTGTTTTTTGCTCCTTTTTATCAGCTATCACATGCCAGATGGCTGGCACTACCGAGATAATAATAATTATCGCCACGATTGGCAACAAATATTTATCAACATCATCTGCAGGGATCAGACTCCCAAGAAAATATCCCGCAAGAGTCATTCCGACTCCCCACGAGAACCCCCCCACGAGATTGTAGCTGATAAATGTTTGGTAATTCATGCTACCGATACCTGCCACAATGGGGGCAAACGTTCGCACAATAGGCACAAAGCGCGCAAGAATAATAGTTTTTTTCCCGTGTTTTTTGTAAAAAGCCTCGGCTGTTTCTATATGATGTTTTTTTACGAGTGGCAGCTTTTCTTCTTCGAATATTTTACGCCCAAATTTGTGACCAAACCAGTACCCTACCGAATCACCGAGCACCGCAGCAATAAAACATCCTCCTGCCAATGCAACAATGGGCATAAACCCTTGCGATGCGAGTACGCCAGCAGTAAACAAGAGACTGTCTCCAGGTAAGAAAAATCCAAAAAAAAGTCCCGATTCTGCAAACACTATGCCCCATATTGCAAACATTGCATATGGTCCAAACGACCTAAGTATTTCGATGAGGTCAAAATGCATAATTCAACTAAGAATTGGTAATGTGACAGGCTGCCAACCAGCATACATCATTGTCTGTGCGAACGACCATTTTATCATATATTATCGACACATAGGGCACAGTGTGTACGTTCTCTCTTGCCTTTCGAATATCAACCTTCTATTATGATAAGTATGGATTCAAAAGTGGTTTGGCTCGCCGATTATATCGACAAAGATGTGGATGTGCATGCTAAGGCCCTTGATCTAGGGTTGCCTATGCCGTATGGGTTTGTGGTACCTCGTTCTGTACTACATTCAACTTTTCTCAATCTTAAAGTTCAAGAAAAACTCATCCCCTTGTTTGAATTCACGCACGACCACGACCCCGCCGAGGTACTCCACACACAAACCCTTGTTCACAAAATCATCGACCGCGTAAAGATCCCTCACCAGTTCACTAAGCAGATCATCGATGCATACGAACATATTTCAGAGAAAGAACGAACATACTTGCGCATGCATGTTTCTGATCTCCACAAGGCGGTGGGCATTTTAAAGCATGTGTATGCACCCATGGTTGTTCGTATATCGTCTTTACCCTACTCGACCATCTCCTTGATAAGCTCAGGTGAGCAAAGCGTACTTCACTCGATAAGCTTGGTTGTCACGCAATACTTGCAACAAAACATTGCGCAAGGCAGGCCTCTGGACCTGCCGAGCATCTTGGTTCAACGAGTTCAAAATGGTCAGTTCTCAGGATATTGCGAAACCATAAACCAGACCCGATCAGACATGAGACAGATGGTTGTATATGGGAATATTGGTGCACAGGCACTCGAGGAGACAGGAGATGTATATGTGCTTGAGAAAGATTCCATGAAAATCATTCACAGACACGTACTTTCGCAACCCTACAAATATGTTCTCAAAGGCAATGAATATAAACGCATATCTATACACGAAGAAGAAGGAAAAAGACAAACACTTCCTGACTCGCTCATCATGAAAATAGGTTATCTGGCAAAAGATATTGAAAAGAAACTCTATTTCCCCCAAAAGGTATATTGGACGCTCGAAAATGGCATTATATATGTCACAAAACTGAAGCAAATATAGCTCTTGGGGCGATGAGACCATTCCATGTTACGATATTGCGACCCTCAAATAGCAATAAATACTCATTATGATCGGAAAAATTAAAGGAAAACTTACAGAAATTGAAGGTACCGAGGGTCTTGTCGAAACAGCAGGGGGCATTGCCTATCGAGTGTATCTAACCCCCTCAATGCTCGCTCAATCCATTCCGGCAGAGGTTGAGATATATACGTACTTACAAATTCGAGAGGATCAACACGTTCTTTATGGGTTTGACTCAAAGGAACAACACAATATGTTTCATATGTTGCTGTCTGTTGATGGTGTTGGCCCCAAAACGGCCCATGGGGTGATAAGTCGCATGGCAACATCATCAATTATTAATGCAGTCCATCAGAAGGACGTACAATCGTTTACCGATGTGCCTGGTTTGGGTAAAAAGACCGCTCAGAAAATACTACTTGAACTCTCCAGCAAACTCAAAACAGATTTGGATGTGGGTTCCCTCATCGAAACGCCCGTAAATACCGATGCGCTTGATGCTTTGATTGCGCTCGGCTACAAGGTGACTGATGCACGTGAAATGTTGAAATCGGTAGACAACCAACTCCCAGTAGAGAAACAAATAACAGAGGCTTTGCAACAGAGATAACTATTGTGTATTCCTCGTATGAAAACCAAATACATTCCGATTATCCTTATCACAGGCATGCTCTTAGGTTTGCTGTTTCTTGGTGCTACGTATTTATTCAAAAGCCTGGACATCATCGATGAGTTGCCACTCATGCCTGGTAGCAAGGGGCGCGTGAGCTTTTTCGCAAAATCTGAAGTAGATATGCTCGATGTAGCGCCCACGAAGATCAATATGTATGCAACCACAGTCAACATGTTTAGTGATGATAAATTCAACCAACCAGGGACTGTGGTATACACTTCATCGGTTGAGCGATTTACGCCACGCAATGATGTTGCAACCTTTGCGCTCGAAGAAATAATCCGTGGACCAACAGCCGAAGAAATAGAGGCTGGTTTTCGGCCAACATTCGGCGAAAACTACTTCGCCATTCTTAACGGGAAATCTGATTGTGGGATTCGAAACTTCACACTCAATCTTGATACAGAAAACTATCTTGCAGAAGTAAAATTCTGTCGCGACATGAATCTAACTCAAAACTGGAGCGCATCTCTTATTGCCGAAGAGATTCGTAAGACATTAATCCAATTCGAAAAGATACAAAAAGTCCAAATTCTCAACAAGGACGGTAACTGTCTTGATGGATCGGAGCTCACATCAACCAACGATTGTACCTACTAGTACTGATATAATGGAGTCATGTCTGACC
>JAGOLU010000002.1 GCA_017993865.1 Candidatus Woesebacteria bacterium | reverse complement strand
TTTGAAAAACGCATCCACCATCTCTTTCAAAGTCTTCTGATGGGCAAACATGAAGTGCTTGCTGACATTGTGGAATGCGATAATGGGTCGGTTTGCCATAGGGTAAACAACCCTTTATTGTAACACGTTGTAGGCTGAGGAAGAGAGAATCTATAAGTTTAAGAGAGGGTTCTCGATAGCCATATGCGGAGCGGTATTTATCAGTCATTATCTCCCCAGTAAGACGAGGTCGCCCTCTTTGTCCACCTCAACAAACGTAATGAACTCCGCATTTTCCTTCTGGTTTTGAGTTGTGAGGACATATTTGCTATTTCTCCAATCGACCGTGATGTTCCCCGTATCAAAATAATAAAGTACGGATTCATACGCTCGTCCTACTACTGCCAAAGATGAGATGTTCTTGTGTCGTGACGCAAGCATTTTCACGTTAGTAGTGCCATAATCACGTACTAATGCCGTTCGGCATGACACCATGAACAATATACAGGCTATAAGAATAAGAAACGCTCCATAAAGACGACCAATCCTGTAAGGCAACCATTCTAAGGGAGCGATAATGATGAGAATCGTGGGTATCCACAGCGGGAATATGTACCACCACACTTTCGACTGTACAAAACTAAAAGGAATAATAATAAGACCGATCCACAATGACAAAGAGAAAAGTAGTTTCCAAGGTTGTGATTTTTTGGTCATACTTAAGGCAGGTACCATCATAACAATGAGGCTCCATGGAAGCCAGAACTGCAATATATATTTGATATACCAGTACCAGGGGGCGATATTCTGCTGAGCGCCTGATATTCTTCCTGCAAAATTAGTAATAAACTGTCTGTCAATAAACAGCCATCCAAATTGCTGATACATATAAATATGCCAAGGAAGTGCGATCATAAGTCCTGATGTCATGAAAAGGGCAATACCTTTCCATTGCGGCCATTTTCTGTTGCTCAATATATATACAATCAAACACACGGGAACAACCCAAAATACTGCAAATGATTTGGTCAATATCGCCAAACCAAAAGCGACCCCTGATGCTAGGAAAAAGCGATTTCTCCCTTGTGCAAAGAGATACGCCGTGAGAAGGGAGAAAAAAAGCAACTGCATTTCAGCGAGACCTTGTGATGAAAGGAATGAAAAATCCGGCATAGAAATTAGAATTATTACAGCGATAAACGGTGCGACATGATTAGAAAATATTTTCTTAGCTATAAAGAATGTTAGTAGGACCACACCCAGAGAGAAAAAAAGTGAGGGAAATCGTACTGAGAGCTCGTTGACCCCCAATACTGCCATAAATGATGCAATGATCCAGGTATGGAGTGGTGGTTTCCAAAAGTAGGGATAAAGAGCTGCTCCACTATCTGTTTTCGTAAATATGGCACTTCTTGGTTCATCGGGACCACCGGCCAGAGGAATACGCAACTCACCAGTTTTAACTACGTTTTTGGCAACTTCTGCATACCGCGCTTCATCAAAGTCATTGAGAGGGCGAGTAGTAATTTCTTCAAAAAAGAACGAGCGGAATACCACGAAGAACAGAACACACATCAATAGACCAGTATCTTGCCATTGCATAGTTGTCATGAAGTATAGCAGCAATGTACATACTCACTTTTCTTGTGCCTAAAAAGTCCAGATGTTAGAATGTGGTCGTATCAGTATGGAAAACAATCAAAATCCTCATAACCTAATTTCTAGCAAGGCTGGAGTAGAGGGCCTCTTTCTGAAGATAAGGTTTATTGTCAGCCAGTATTTACATGGCTTAAAGATAGTCTCTGAAATAAAGAAAAAGGCGAAAAGAGGTGAACAAATCAATGTAATTTTTATATTAATTCACGGTTCAGTTTGGCCTTACGAGAGGCTTTATAGAAAATTTAAGTCAGACAAGAGATTTAACACTCAAATAATCATTGCTCCATATACGCTTTATGGAAAGGCAGAGATGATGAAAACACTGGAAGAGACGAAAAAACTCTTTTGTGACGATATGTATAACAGTTTTGTTGCATACGATGAGGAGAAAGACGAATACATCGACATAAAAACGAAATTCAATCCAGACATTGTTTTTTTCACTAACCCACACAGTCTCACAGAAGCGGATTACTCCATTGATCACTTTTGGAAAGATTCGTTGACCTGTTATGTGCCTTATGGCATATATGCTGCGAATATTCAAAACCTGCAATTTAATCAACAATTCCATAATGTTTTGTGGCGGCACTTTCTTCCATCACAGCTTCATCAAAAAATGGCAATCAAATACGCATATAACAAAGGAATGAATACTGTTGTGACTGGCTATCCAAAGTGCGATATTTTTATTGGAAATGAGCACAATTCAAGAGATCCTTGGAAGAAGGTTGGTAAGCAGCTTAAAAAAGTTATCTGGGCACCACACCATACTATTGAAGACAATAGTCTCGAGCTTGGGTATTCTACGTTTGAAATATACTCGGAGAGCATGTTAGAGCTTGCAGATAAATACAAACATAAACTGCAGTTTGCACTTAAACCTCATCCCTTGCTTTGGATGAAATTGAAACAAGAAAAAGGTTGGAGTGAATCTAGAATAACTCAGTACAGGAATTTATGGAAGAATGGAGGCAACACACAGTTAGAAGAAGGGGAGTATCTGGAATTATTTATTCATTCTGATGGGTTGATTCTCGACAGCATTTCCTTCATTTCGGAGTATATGTACTTAAACAAACCACACCTGTTCTTAGCTAAGAACGCAAACACAGGGAACAAATTTAACGAGTATGGAAAACTCGTATACGATCTAATGTATGAGGCCTCGAACAGGTTGGAGGTCGAAAGATTTATTGAGCGAGTGATTATTCGCGGTGATGACTACCTGTCATCTAATAGGGACCGTTTTACTCAAAAATACCTTATACCTCAAAATAAACAACTGGCCAGTGATATGATATATAAGTATATTGCCAAAACCATACTATGAGACTTTTCATTTTCGATCTCGATGGTACGGTTACTAAAAAAGAAGCTTTACCAATAATTGCAAACCACTTCGATATAAAAGATGATATTGAGAGTCTGACAAAAGAAACGATCGCAGGAAACATCCCCTTTATAGAAAGTTTTATTCGGCGAGTGCATATTCTAGGTAAATTACCTGTGGACGAGATAAACTTTCTTCTTGAAAAGATAGAGCTATATCCAGAGCTACACTTATTCATGAAAAGTCACCCAGGTCAATGTATTATCGCAACGGGTAATCTTGACTGTTGGGTTAAGAAGCTATTAGCAAAAATCGGATGCAAGAGCTACGCTTCTAGCGCTCTCGTCGAAGATAATTCAGTAAAAAAAATCATTAGCATACTAAAGAAAGAAGATGTTATAAAGGAGTATCAAAAGAAAGGATACGAAGTGGTAGCGATTGGGGAAGGAAACAATGATGCAGAGGGAATGAGAATTGCGGATGTTTCGATAGCATGTGGTATAACACACGCACCCTCGAAAAGCGTATTGTCTGTCGCAGATTATTCAGTATTTTCAGAAAAAGCATTATGCAAACTACTAAAACACTTGTCTTGAGTTGTGCGGGTATAGGTTCTAGGCTGGGGCTTGGGAAAACCAAAGCTCTTGTTGATATCTGTGGAAGAACCCTGATAGCTTGGCAACTCGAACTTTTTAAAGATGTTGAAGACTTAAGGATCGTAATTGGCTATCAGGCTGAGGACGTAATAAAAGAGGTGACAAAGTATCGAAAAGATGTAATATTTGTATATAATCACAGATACTTTGAAACTAAAACGGGAGCCAGCTTTTTTCTAGGTTCTCAGTACGCAAATGAATATGTGATTGAATGGGACGGTGACCTTGTGGTACATCCGGAAGATGCGGCAAAATGCTTGGAGTATGAAGGAGAATATATTGCATATAGTGATAAGTCATCGGAAGATGGTGTGTATGTAACTTTGAATCAAGATGGCGATATTATTTCCTTTTCAAAGGATGGTGGAAGTTACGAGTGGACCGGCCCAGCAAGTATAAAATCTAAGAAGCTGAAATACACTGAGAAAAACGTATTTGATCAGTTAAGCACACACTTACCTATGAAAGGATTAAAAATTCAAGCGAGGGATATCGACACCTATGAAGACTATGAGAATGTCCTCGAATTAGTTTCAGAATGGCGAAACGCATAACCAACACGCAATCTCTTGAGTTTTTCCGTGATATGGCCTCACAGAAACCCAAGCAATACGACGTGAAGATAAATCCCGGAAATGACCACTCCGACATAGATGCAAAATTCATACTGGAACACACTAACAGAGATACGAAGATCTTAGATCTTGGCAGCGGAAGTGGACTAATTGTAAATAAAATATACAAACAAGTTTCGCAAATTACCGCAATAGATGCTTATAAAGAATTTACAAAATATATCAAAAAGGCGAAGAGTATCACCATAGTCAATGAAGACATCAGCTTATTCACTACAAAAGAACAATTCGACTTGGTTACTATGTTTGGTATCGTCCAGTATTTCTCTAGACGAGAAATACTGAAAATTTATAAGAAATATGTAAATAACCTAAAACCTAGCGGAAAACTAATCATAAAAAACCAATTCGGTATTGACGGAGATGTAATCGTGTCAGGTTATTCAAAGGAACTGACCAAGAACTATTATTCACACTATAGAAGACTACCTAGTGAAGTGGAACTTCTGAAATCTGTAGGATTAAAAAATATTCGGTCATTCGACATATATCCTGCAAAATATAATAGGTGGAAAAATACTCACTTTTACGCGATTTTGGGGGAAGTGTAACAAGATCAGTGTTATGTGTCAGCTATATTCTTACTTTTGCAGGTATTCCCATCACTGTGGTATCTGCATCTACATTCTTCGTCACCACTGCACCCGCAGCAACTATTGCACCTTTTCCGATCTCAACTCCAGGTAAAAGTATTGCTCCCTCACCAATAGTGGCAAACTGTCTAATAGTAGGTCCTTTCACATGTGAACCATAGGTGGACTGGCCGTGTGATTTTACAACGCTGTTATCATTTGCTGTAGAAACTAAGACGCTGATAAAAACATCATCTTCAATCACCATATTACCTGTGAGATGTGTAGTATCCATAACCTTAACTCTACTACCTATCGTTGTGTTGTAGTTTATCGTCACTGCACGTGAGATTATGCACATATTTCCGATGGTGCACTCTTCACGAATAGAACATAAGTCTCCAATTAATGTCTCATTACCTATCATAACACCCCGATATATCACAGCGTTTGCTCCTACAACCGAGCCAGCCCCAACAACTGTGGGAGAAAGCTTGTTAGAAACAGCACGTGCTATGGAACGAGTAGGAATAGGTGGTCTACCAATGACGCTACCATCAAGTATAACGACACCATCTTCTAGCACAGTATCTGGGTACAATGTCACATTATTACCTATCCTACAATGTTCTCCTATTTTGACATTAGCGCCAAAATCGACGTTTTTTCCAACCGTACTTGTGCCTGAGACTTTTGATTGCATATGAATGAGAAACTTAAAATAATACTTAATCCCAGAAGAGGGATGTTATATAATATAGCTCATGGACATTAAAGTAAATGTTTTTAAAAAAATTTCGGACAAGAGGGGGGACCTCGTCGTATTTTTGGGAAATAAAAATCTACCTGAATCAGCCAAACAGTTCGGCCAGATATACTTTGTCACCTTTAGCGAGAAAGGTGTTGTGCGGGGTAATCACTACCACAAAAAATGGAGGGAGTGGTTTGGGCTTATTAAAGGGAAAATAGAAGTTGCTTTGCGGGATGTTAATACAGGAGAGTTGAAAAAAATAGTTCTCGACGCAGAATCAGATGAGTATATTCGTTTAGAGGTTGGGCCATACGTGACACATGCATTTAAGTGTTTGTCCAAAAATGCCCAACTACTCAATTACGCGAACGGAGAATGGGAAGCGTCGGACTGCTATAATGACCTAATCTTGCAATAATATGAATATACCCTTTCTTGATTTTCAGAGACAATACCAAAGCATAAAAGCAGAAGTTGATGCTGCAATCCTTGATGTGATAGAAAATCAAAACTTCATATTAGGTCCACGGTTATTGAAATTTGAGAACGAGCTCGCCACATATCTCGGTGTCAAGCATGTATATGGGGTCAATTCAGGTACTGATGGGCTTATCCTTGCTTTGAAGGCTCTTGGTATTGGGAAGGGAGATGAAGTAATCACACCGACTCAGAGCTTTATTGCCACCACATTAGCAATCACAGAGGTTGGAGCAAAACCCGTATTTATCGATACTGATCCGGACACATTTCTCATAGATACAAACAAGATAGAGGAAGCAATCACAAAGCACACTAAGGCGATACTCCCTGTCCATCTCTATGGATGCCCAGTCAATATGAAACACGTCATGCAACTAGCGAGTGCGCATGGACTTTATGTTATTGAGGACGCTTGTCAAGCGCACGGCGCTACATACAACGGCGAGAAAGTAGGAAATATTGGTCATGTCGGCGTATTCAGTTTCTATCCAGGTAAGAACCTAGGTGCGTATGGTGATGGTGGTGCACTGGTGACAAACGATAGCGAGTTGGCCGATAAAGTTAAGCAGCTCAGAAATTATGGGCAGAGAGAGAAGTACCACCATGAGACAATCGGTACAAATACAAGGCTAGACGAGATTCAAGCCGCTGTTTTGAGCGTGAAACTTAAAAGACTAGACGAATGGAATGAGAAGAGAGGCATTGTAGCGAGTTGGTACAATCGACATCTCAGCAAGTCTGTCAAAACACAGCTCATTCCACCTGATGCAACCTCTGTCTACCATGTGTTTCCAATATCAGTAGAAGACAGAAACGCATTGCAAATACACCTGAAGGGTAAGGGTGTCCAATCTCTTATACACTATCCAGTACCCATTCATTTACAGCAATGTTACGCCTATCTCGGACACAACAAAGGATCATACCCTGTTGCAGAACATATCATGTCCAATATTGTTTCCCTACCTATCTACCCGGAGATTTCTGAAGAAGAAGTGCAGTTTGTTTGCGGTGTGGTTAATGAACATATCTCAACAAGCTGATCGTGTTTATTTTGTGACAAGCCGAAGCACGGCAGATTCGAAAGACTTAACATCAACGGTGAATCCATTCTGATATTCATAGGGAATTCGCTTGTCATGCGCCATCTTTCCTCCAAGAAATATCATGTCTTGGCCCAGGATCCCTGCAATGGTCGAAAATCCCGTAAAGTCTAGCTGAGAACTTATCAAACAAAGAATCTTTGCATAAGCAGGTGCAAAGACGATGTTGGTCATGCCACCACCTGTAGCGCCAATGATGTGGCTCGCTTCTGAGAATAGTTTTACTTGCTGTGAAAAGGTAAGCTTCTCTGGAGCACACACCTCAAAACCATATTTTTGTATGATTGGTAAAATTGCCTCCTCGTTATACTTGCGATTAGTAGAATTTGTACGAGAAATGAAAATTCTTCGCTTTCCCACGGGTTTCGCTTTCGATAAATACGATTTTCTTAAAAATCTAACCGCTTGCTTTGATATTATGCAATCGAAAGGCTCCAATTTATAACCTGGTTTCAAGTTGATTGTGGTCCAGCTTAGCAGTGAAGGGTACGTCAGTTTGTTTACAGAATACTTATAACTCCTTTTTATTGTCGTGTAGTTATTATTGGTGACCAGTGTCCGGAAGCTATCGAACAAAGGTGCGCACTTCACCACATCTTCGTCAAGTATAAAATTAAGCGAATTCAATTCTGTCTTTGAAAATAATGATAGTTTTGGTATAAACTCGGTGAGCCAGTGAAAGTAGTTTGAACTTGCAGTGCCACACAACATAACCCCCTGATTAATTACACACTCTTGTTCTCTGCAGTTAAGGACTACTTCGTTGTTATTTTGAGCTAAGACAAGGTCGTTTAACAGACTTACTCTTTCAAACCCAATTTGGTTATGTAGATCTATATGAGCTTTAGATCCCTTGATTATGTAGCTTAATCCACCAACGACCTCGACATTGTCAAAGTCAACCTTGAATATTGACGGCTGACTGTAGCGGCGCTTGTCTTTGAGGTGACCTTCTGAGTAACACGGAAGATACACCGAAGTGAACGTAGATTTGTAGAATTTCACGACATCCATCATGCTGAGTCGGTAGACACGTAACGCCAGCATAGTCCACACACCTTCTCTGCGCATAAACCTGCTAAGTGTATTCTTAATGAAGACATATGGTCCGAACAGCCCCACACGAAGCAGCATTGCCTGAAAAGCCCTATATGCGTCACGAGGTGACTTTGTTATGAGCATAATAGCCTTGTTTATCATCCTTCTGGATACTCTTTTCATCCTAGTTATTAAGAATATGCGAAGGTACATCATGTTAAAGATGCCCGCAGTCGAGAGCATCTTGTGTAATCGTGTAGACGTGAAGTTGAATTTTTCTCTTACATAGTTGCTGAAATCTTGATTTATTAAGTTGTCTGTGAGTATTCGTATCGCAAAGAGCTGGTGCACGTTCGTCCCTAATTGATAGGCAAACAGCGCAATAGAGTATATTCGGTCATAGAAGGTGCTTTCTTCTAAAAGCGCAGGGTTGAGTTCGGGGAATGCCTGAGTTAGTTCGACATTGCCAAGCTGGGTGTATCTTTGCAAGACGAGCACCTTTTCATGCATGTGGGCCAGGACATTACCGACGGTAAGACTGCTGACATTGCCTGGTGAAAGCCTATACTTGACTAGCCTCTCCGGGTATACATAAATGTTGCCACGGGAGCAAAGGTAGACATAGAGATCAAGATCTTGTAAGAGCGTTAATCGAGTATCGAATCCGCCGAATTCTTCCAAAGCTATCCGCTGACACATTATGCTTGAGGCACAGAGGGTGTTGTCATAAACAAAAAATGAGCGCAACCATTGATGTCTATCCTTGTTTTTGATGGAGTTGAAATTTTCTAGATCAGGACGGCCCTTCGAAAATGAGTCATTGCCTACATTATCTATAAGCTGAGCCTGGCTCAGCACGGCCAAAGTAGAGGGGTTCTGTTCGAGATATTTTACTTGTAGTTCAATTTTTTCATTTTCGAAGAGGTCATCACAACCACAAAAACAGACGTATTCTCCAGTAGCCTCTTGCAAACCTTTATTCAAAGTCTCGGGTATGCCAAGGTTGTGGTCATTTTGAAACAATCGTATCCTACCATCCTGAATGGATTTAATTCTCTCGAGAGAATTATCGGTTGATCCATCATCAACAACGATCAGTTCAATATGTTTATAACTCTGATTCAGTACGCTATTGAGAGTCTCAACGACAAATTGTTCCTTGTTGAAAGAGGGCACGATTATTGATACCTTTTTCATATTCATGTATCTAAGATTGTATAATATTTTACGGCGATCGTAGTGATGAGTGTGTTTAGGTTTCTGTTACGTTTAAAAGCGTCATACTATCAATGTAGTGATAAGCAGGTGTGCAAAACGACTCTAAGGGCTAACTGTCGAGGGATTGCGTATATAAGAATATGAGAGCTAGAGTATACAGCGCCAGGCGCTAGTTAAGATATGGGCCCGTTTTCGCTTTTCGGGTCACAGGAATTGTTCTCGTGGCTTAGACAATTGAAAAAGTCAATGTAACCGTTGAAAGGGTAATTCAAGCTATAAGAAGCGTGAGTGCGCTTACATATTATATCTTCCTGTATAAATTTATGGCATCAAGACTAGAGCCTAGCCTTCATGTGCCAGATACCACAGCCAACTAGAAGGTTCTTTGAGCTAGAATAACCCACCGTTTATTCCAATTGTTTGACCCGTAATGTATCCGCTGTCTTCACCAGACAAGAAAGCGACAAGCTTAGCGATCTCTGTCGGACTTGCAAATCTTCTTAGTGGTATTTTAGGCATAATCGTGTTGTTCACAATTTCTTCGGGTATCTGACCTGTCATCTCTGTGCTTGTAAATCCTGGTGCAACGCAGTTAACAGTAATTTTTCTTTTAGCGAGTTCCAATGCTAGGCTTTTTGACAATCCAATGAGTCCTGCCTTTGAGGCTGCATAATTTGTTTGACCAAATGATCCAATCTGTCCATTAACAGAAGCAATATTTATTATTCTTCCGCCTTCAGGTATCAGGTGCATAAACTGCTTGATAACATTAAATGGGCCGAATAGATTTGTTTTTAAAACAATATCCCATTCGTCGTAAGTCATTTTATGCAAAGTTTTGTCTCTTGTTATCCCAGCGTTATTAACAATAAAATTAATCTCGTCAACCCCTTTTAATGTAATTTCCTCTGCAAATGTACTTATGCTTTCTCTATTTACCACGTCTGCATAGCCAATGAAACTATTTGGTGAAATCTGTCTCAATTGATCAACTATTTGTTCATGGTCAGACCTCTTTGAGGAACCATGAAGAATTACTTGAGCTCCTCTTTTAGCCAGTTCAAACGCGATGGCTCGACCAATTCCTCTTGTAGAACCGGTAACTAGCGCAGTCTTTCCCAAAAGGTCTCTATTCATATTAGTTTTAATAAAATACTAACACCTTGACCACCACCTATACAGAGTGAAGCGAGACCGTATGTACTTTTTTTACGTTTCATTTCATGAACTAGGGTGACCACGACCCGTGTACCACTTGCCCCAATTGGGTGTCCTAGTGCTATGGCGCCCCCACGTACATTCACTCTTTTTGGATCGATTTTGAGATCATTGACAACTGCAATTGATTGTGCAGCGAAAGCCTCATTGATCTCCCAGATACCAATATCATCAGCATTTATACCACTTTTCTTAATGCATTCCTTAGCTGCATAAGAAGCCCCCATACCCATATATGCTGGGTCGAGTGCAATATGTGCACACGCAATTACTTCGACAATAGGCGTCAGGTTATGTTTCTTAAGTCCCTTTTCTGACGCAAGCACCACCACTGCTGCACCGTCATTTATCGTTGATGAGTTTCCTGCAGTAACGGTACCATTTGTAAGGAAAGCTGGTTTCAATTTAGCAAGCGCCTCAAGTGTAGTGTCGGCTCGGGGTTGCTCATCTGTTTTGACCTGTATTACACCTTTCTTAGTCTGCAGTTGAATTGGTACAATTTCTTCGTTAAATATGCCATTTTGGATGCTTTTTATTGCTCGCATCTGGCTTGTATATGCAAGTAAGTCTTGATCGGCCCTACTGATATTGTATCTCTTTGCTATATTCTCCGCTGTAATACCCATTTTCTGATCAATAAGACTACAGTATAACCCGTCTAACATCATACCATCGACGAGAGTATCGTCTCCAATTCGCTTACCAAATCTGTGATTTTGTAGATAGTAAGGCACATTACTCATACTTTCCATCCCGCCAGCTAAGATAACATCTCTTTCTCCTGTTGAGATTGCTTGATCAGCGACTTGTATAGATTTTAAGCCAGAGCCACAAACTAGATTCAGTGTTGTTGCAGGAACATCAACACGAATACTCGTTCCATAAAAAGCCTGCCGTGCTGGGTTTTGACCTTGGCACGCCTGAAGGACACACCCGATGTACACTTCCTCAATCGCTGTGAGTGATGTTTTACCCAAGTAAGAAATAATCTGCTTCATTATTTGAGTTGCCGTCATTTGACTCAGAGCACCCCCGTATTTACAGATGGCTGAACGTTTTGCAGATACAATATAGGATGTCATATTTTAAACTAATTATAAAGAATAAGATGTTTAAAAGACACCAGAAATAATGCAAATATGCACTTATGCGTAAGATTGCGCATGATTTTAGCTATATGGAGTTGATCATGTATATTACCTCATTTTTTGTATTCGTTTGATCTCGTACTGAAATCACTCATTGAGTCAATATTTGCATGTACTTGGGGTCTGCTGGAAATCTCTTGTTCAGAGGCTACTCAGCTCAAGAGCTCGGTGAAATACGAAGAAGTCTCAGCCTTAAGGAACTCTAATCCTTCTAAGACCATATCAATCTCTCATAAGAAAACAGAACTCTCATCTAAGTTCTCGATTTTCAGTAACAATAATCATCGGGCGAGCGCTTTATACCGGCACAGTTATTTCACCTGCAACCTCTTCATATCTGCATCGACCATCATTTTGATCAAATCCTCGAATGATGTTTGAGGCTTCTAGCAAAGCTGCTTGTGTAGGTGGCTTTTCGAGGTCAGAGACAATGGATTTTATGCTATACTTACGTTATGTGGCCTATTCGGATAACCAAAGACACCCCACTGTTGCAGCGAGTACACACAACGCTCGCGTATGGGTCCATAGAAGATTTCCGCAATCTGTGTACAGAAATGAGCACCGATAAAGTGGCGGAAATTTTCCAGATGCCTTATCCTGGCGTTTATTCAAAAGCAAGATTTGGGTTGTATCGTGCCTATTTCGGTCTTTTTAACCTTAAACCTGAGAGCTATGTCAAACACATCTGACATATCAAAATCACTCTTACCGAACCAGCAGACTACTCTTGCTAAGCTCACTTCCTTTTTCCCTGTGTTCTACTTGAGTGGAGGTACGGGTCTATCGTTTCATTTGGGACACAGAATATCCTATGATTTTGATTTATTTTCTGAAAAACCCATACCTCGATTGATGATTAAAACCATCACCGAAACCCTTGAGCCTCACGAATGGATTGTGCAGAGTGGAGAAGAGCTCACCTTTCGTGATATACGCAATGTGAAAGTGACATTTCTTTATTATCCATATCCGCGCATTCGTCCCTCTGTTTGGAAACACGGTGCATGGACAGACTCGTTAGAAGATATTGTTGCCAATAAGCTGTTTACCATTGGACAGCGGGCTCAAATTAGAGACTATATTGACTTGTACTACGTGCTCAGTCATCATATCTATGATATTCATGCTTGCGCAGGATTTTCCGCAGAGAAGTATGGGAAAGCGTTTGATCAATCTCTCGCCGTCGGACAACTGTGTTATTATGATGATCTTGATTTTACAGACCCCACCTTCCTATCGTTGGACATAACGAAAGAAGAGTTTTGCGAGGTACTCACTTCTCAGGCAAAAAAGATAATTGACTGATTTACTTCCCTCCCAACCTCTTCATATCTGCATCGACCATCATTTTGATCAAATCCTCAAATGATGTTTGAGGCTTCCAGCCAAGCTGCTTGTGTGCCTTATCTGCACGTCCAAGGAGGAACGGAACTTCAGCGGGGCGCATGTGTGCAGGGTCTATTTTTATATATTTTTCCCAGTCTTTGATCCCCACGTGCTCGAAGGCGAGCTTCACCATGTCTTTCACCGTGTGCGCCACACCTGTTGCGACCACAAAATCATCAGCCTTGTCTTGCTGGAGCATGAGGTACATTGCCTCAACATAGTCACCAGCAAACCCCCAATCGCGCGAAGCATCAAGGTTTCCCAGGCTAATTGATTCGGCCAGGCCGAGCTTAATGCGCGCCACACCATCTGTCACCTTGCGGGTGACAAACTTCTTACCACGAATAGGGGACTCATGGTTAAAAAGCACTCCGTTTGCCGCATAGACGCCATATGATTCGCGGAAGTTGACACACATCCAATAGGCATAGAGCTTGCTCACACCATAGGGAGATCGGGGATGAAACATGGTGCTCTCATCTTGATATCCACCATCATTAGAAAGCCCAAACATTTCGCTGGTTGAAGCCTGATATATGCGGGTAGTGGGGGAGAACATCTTGATTGCATTGAGCATGTACAAAACCCCAAGGGCATTGATCTCGGTCGTGAGCTTGGGTTGATCGAATGAGGTTCGGACGTGCGATTGTGCAGCAAGGTTATATACTTCGTCCGGGTGAATTGTTCGAATGAGATGATAGAGAGAAGACTCATCGCTCATATCTCCTTCCACAAATTCAATTTTCTTAGTAATGCCAAGATAATCAAGGTTCGAGTAGTTGGGGTTACTGTATCTGCGGAGCATTCCATAGACTGTATATCCCTTTTCAAGCAGAAGTTTTGCGAGATAAGGGCCATCTTGACCTAAGATTCCGGTGACGAGTGCTGTTTTTGACATAATTACAGAATGAATGATAAATGATGTGTCATTGTATCAGATAATTACCGGTGTAATCATGGCTGGAGAGGAGTTATATCAAAGCCCTCCCTATTTCGGGCGTGTCCCTTAGCATATTCCCGCTGCGGGTCACGCGGTCAATTATCGGCGGGCATTGATATATCTAAACTCATCGATTGGGTAGATTCGTTAAGATATATCAATGTGCACCTACCCTGAGTTGAACAGGGATCTGAAGCTCCGCAAGCTTCTGCTCTGTCCGATTAAGCTATAGGTGCAAAAAACCAAACAAAGAACAAGAGACTGTGAATTATATCAAAAACAGCGCTCGCTTGGGAGAGTATCTTAGTTTGCAGCGGGAGGTGTGCCTGGTGTCCCACTATCCTGAGAAGAGTTGATCTTCGTCTGGAGCTCTGCGAGAATCGCAGCGAGCGAGTCATCCACGTTTGCTGGTTGAACAGCAGGGGCCTGCGGTGCTGCCTGTGTTGGAGGCACACTCGCTACAGGCTGTGCGACTGGTTCTGGCATAGGGGGCGCGACTACTGGTGCTGCAACAGGTGTTGGAGCGGGAGCCGACTGCTGAGCGGCAAGGGATTCTTGAAGTTTCTTGAGCTGTTCAATTTGTGCTGCGATGGATCCAAGATCAACATTTGGTGGGGTCGTTGGGGGAGTGGGCGCACTCACTGGCTCTGCTGGCATGGGAGCTGGCGGTTGAGGCGCTGGCTCTGGTGCTGGGGTTGGCACTGTTGGTCCTACAACTGGTTCTGACAGAGTGATCTTTGGAGGTGACATTTCTGCAACGGCCGCGACAGGTGCATCGGTAATATTGAACGTTTTATCGAATTCTTCTTTGGTGAAACCCTTCAATACCACAATTTGCCCATCATCTTTCTCGATCTTGGTAACCGGTGTACCTGCAAAGTTGTTCGAGATAGTGAGCATTTCAGTCAGAAACTCTCTATTTTCTTCAAGGTTTCTCTCGTCAAATGGAAGATTGTGAGACTGTAAATACTCTTTCTCTTGTTTTGAGAAATAGCAGTCAGATATCGTGAAGATTGTTATTTTCATATGTATCCATTATGGACAATGAGTCAAAGTGTGTCAAGAGGGAAATTATTTCTTCTTCCCGGTGATGCCCATTTCTTTCAGTTTCCACATAAAAAGCGCCGCCTTATTGCGTGCATTGCTATCCACCACAAATTTCAGAGCCCGTTCAAGTGCAGGGCGGGGGAGTGTTTTGGCAAGTTTCATATATAAACCTTTTCGTTTTGGGTCGCCGAGTTTTTCGGTGAGATACATTCCAAAAGTTTGGAATTCACGCGACACATATTTATCTTCTGTTGGGTTGAAATTCTTGAGCACATCGGCAATAGTTTTCATACACGTATTCTAAACCAAAATTTTTGTAAAACGTGTGAAAAAAGATGGGTGTGTCGAATAGGTTAAGAAATACAGAGGAATCTCCATTCATTCGTGCACGATAGATGCAATTTGTATTGTTGGGGCATGCTGAAATTGTTATGAAATTAGAGTATGGAATGTCACAGCAGCGTAAACGACCAATCACCTAGGTTATAGCAAGCACGACTTTATATTGATTTGACAATGTTTATGGCAATATGATACTATTCTGCCATGAAAATTCTCCATGTCGCTGCAGAGGTGGCACCTTACTCACAGGTTGGTGGACTAAGCCAAGTGATGTATTTCCTCCCACGGGCACTTCAAAAGAACGGGATGGATGTCCATATATTCACTCCAAAATATGGTGCAATGAAGCTGCCAGAAGGCGCTAAACTCAATCTTGATGTGCAATGGTTGCAAGTGCCAAAAGAGGATACGGACAGTCTGCCAATGGCACTGCAGTCAATCCGTGCGAGAAATACCAAAAAGGCAATCATTTGCAATGTTTGCAGTCTTGCCAAGAAAAGTGGCGTGACATTGCATTTCTTGGAGAATAGAGAATACTACGAACTTCGTGCAAACGTGTTTGGCTACAAAGACGACCACATACGTTTTGCTCTGTTATCTAAAGCAGTGCTTGAATGGTTACTTTTTTTGAAGACTAATAACCCAAAAACCGCATGGTTCCCCGACATCATCCACTGTCACGATTGGCACACAGGATATCTGGTTGACTACGCCAAACGTGACCCGCGATACGCAAAACTTCTTAAAGACGTAAAAATTATCTTTACCATTCACAATCTCGCATACCAAGGAAACTACGACTTTCGTTACAATCTTGATAAGGTGCAAGACGATGGCAAAAAAAGGCTACTCGGTTTGTTAGACCCAAAACTACAGAAACAAAATGCACTGTTGAGGGGAATTGTCCTCGCAGATGGGGTCAATACCGTGAGCCCAACCCATGCCAAAGAAATTCTCACCTCGGAGTTTGGCGAAGGACTTGAGGCGTATCTTGAAAAACACAAGGAAAAATTAGGGGGAATAATGAATGGCCTCGACTTCACGGAGTTTAACCCCCAAACAGACGAAAACATCATGCGCAACTTTAATACGCAGACGTTTGTTGCTGCGCGAGCAAAAAACAAGGCGGATTTGCAAGAAGTATTTGGGTTGCCCGTGAATGATAAGGCGTTCCTGATGGGTTCTGTAGGTCGAGTGGCTCCTCAGAAGGGATGGGATATTGTGCTAGAAGTGCTCCCGAACCTGTTGCGTGAACGCCCACAAATCCAAATTGTGATCGTCGGGAGGGGAGATGATCACTATTGTCAAAAACTTGTCAGGCTCAAGAAGCAATTCAGTAAACAACTAGGGCTTCGCCTCATTGCAGATTTCACCCTACCCCGCAAAATCTTTGCGGGCTCAGATGCAATGCTTATCGCGAGCTCGTTTGAGCCAGGCGGGATTGTGGCGCTTGAGGCAATGCGCTACGGAAGTGTGCCTATCATTCGTCGCACTGGAGGCCTAAACGATGTTGTTACGGATTTTAACCCCAAGACCTCACGCGGGAACGGATTCTCGTTTGCGAGCCGTACGCCGTGGGCCCTCTACGGCGCCATAGTTGAAGCCTCAACCTTTTATTTGCAGAAAGATCTGTGGCACAGGGTTGTGGCGAATGCTCTTCGTTACGACAGCTCGTGGGAACATTCCGCCAAAAAATATATTGAGTGGTACCGCCATGTGACTTATTCGCTATAATGCCTGAGCTATGCTCACTATCTCCATTGTCACGAAAACGTTCAATAGGCTTGGTTTTTTACTGGAGTGCATTGACTCGGTGCAAAAACTCAAGATTGAGCCATTTGCTGGAGACATGCGCTGGGAACACGTGATATACGATGACGGATCCGACGATGACACGAAGAGCTATTTTGATACGCACACCTATCCCAACACAAGGTACATCCGTTCAAACAGTAACCGGGGAATACCAACATCTGCAAATGCTGCCATTGAAACGTGTTCTTCCGAATTTATTTTCGAACTAGATCAAGACGACATTGTCCCACAGCGCTTTCTGGCAAACCTATATGGTACTACCCGGGAGTATCCAGACACCGAGTGGTTTATTGCAGATTTTTATCGAGTGAACGAAATACGAGACTATTTTATCGGTGAAGACTATTATGGTTGGAACTTCAAAGATTGTAACGAGATATTAGGCGCCATTTTCTCAAACACCCACTTTATTCAACACAATGTGGTCTACAAAAAACGGCTCTGGGAGAAAGTGGGGAAATATGATGAGAAACTCACCATGGCTGAGGATCTTGACTTGTTTATACGATTCCTACTCACCGACAAGATGCCGAAATACCTTCCCTACATTTCGCACTTTCATCGTTTTCATGCCAATAACATCTCTCTTGGAGTTACTTTGGAGAGGCACAAACAGGACATTGCCCACTTTTATCATAAATACGAAAAACAGCTAGCAAAAAGAGGAATACATCACGTATTGTAAGCCTGAAATAGACTAAAATTCAGTGCAAACACGTATTGCAGAAAAGAGGCACAAGCATTGTCTATTTGCCCCAAATTGTGATATAATTTGCGGATAATTATGCACATTGCACTCTTTCTCCATTTTTATCAGCCACCGACTCAAAAAAGAGATCTCGTGGTTCGCGTGGCCAAGGAATCTTACATTCCGGTTATTCGTGATCTCACCCGTAATCCACGGGGCAAGATTACCCTCAATATCACGGGGTGCTTGCTTTCGAGGTTGGATCAATGTGGCTATTCTGGATTGTTGAATCAAATTCGTCAACTCGTGTCCAAGGGTCGTATTGAGCTCGTCGGGAGCAGCGCTTACCATGCCTTTCTTCCAAAGTTACCTGAGGCACAAATTATCCACCAAATTGATCTTCAAGAAATGCTTCTTCGCAAGTATTTCGGAGAGAAGGTGTCGCTTAAAGGGTTTTTCCCGCCGGAGATGGCTTTTGTGCCAAAAATGGCCAAGATAATCCAGAAGAAAGGATATGAGTGGATTATCCTTGACAGTTTCTCGCTCGAACGAAACCGCGTGTATGCACCCTTGTTTGAAGACAAAAACGGGATGCGCTACTTTTTCCGCAATCGGCCTGCGAGTTATGCGCTTGTCGCCGAAGATATGCACACGGTCAAAGACTTCACCATCATGGTAGAACGACTCACCAAAAATAAACTCTATCGAGTGCTCGGCCTCGACGGAGAGACGTTTGGACATCACCGGCCAGGGCACGAAGAGCTTCTTGCGAAGATCTATAAGAGTGAGGAAATTGATATGCACACCATTTCTGAACTTGAGAATCTTGGTTTGCAGAAGACTACTTTCAAAACCCGCCAAAGCTCATGGACGATATTAGATTCTAAGAGGAGCACTCATCAGCCATTCGTCCGATGGAATGACCCCGAAAATGAGATCCACAAAATGCAATGGCAACTGACAGAGCTTGCCATACGGACGCCTCATGATGCCAAATCTCAACGCAAGCTCGACAGTGCACTTTTCTCTTGTCAATATTGGTGGGCGAGTGCCCGGCCATGGTGGCAAATTGAGATGATCGAGTCTGGCGCTCATGCGCTGTTGCAGGCCATTATTTACTCTCATGCCACTGCCCGACACAAACAAAAAGCAGTTGACTTGTATCATAAAATTGTGGCCACTGCCTTCGATTGGATGCGCAGCGGAAAAATGCAAAAGCGAGTCAATCAGGAACATGAATATATGCAGGTGAGCGGAGAGAAACTGCGAGTAAATCAGTAGAGTCAAACATTCTGCACGTATAACCCACGCAAAACTCATCTTCTATTTTTTCACAACCAATACCTCATCGTGAGGTTGACATATGGTAATGGTGTATATAAGAAATGCGCTTGTATCAGTGTAATATTTCTTGTAGATTGAAAGCATGATAGCGGTTGTACATTTTGTAGCATTATTGAGACCCACACCTCGACGGGGGTGGGGGGTCTGCGTGGACTAAATTTATGCAAAGAACAATAACATTAGTGATTGTGCCAGTACTCATCGTGTTACTCGCACTTTTCCTCTATGCTCAGAAAGTGCCTTCTATCTATAAAACATCATCCTCTGCTGTCACTCCTACGAGTGAAGAGACGACTATGAAAGGTACAGAAATGCGTGATGATTCATCGGAAAATGATCTCTCCACTCTTCACTCCCTCTACACCTCACTCCTTGCTCGGTTTGATTCTTTTACCTCTTCTATCTCGTACGTAAACACGATCTCATCTTCTTCGTCAGATTCACTCACCAACACTCCCACCCCTATCCCTGACATCACCCTGTTCCCCTACCGTTCCCATAGTTCACTCACGAACCTCACTAATAGTGATGACCACACTCAATACCTGTATGGATCAGGAAGAGCAGGAGGACAAACACTCGTAGGAGGAACCAATGCGAATGATATCCTTACCCTTCAATCAAGCTCAGCAACAACGGGAACATCGTCAGGGGAGAAAGCACTTAAGATAAACGTGGGGAGTGGAGGAGAGACCGAAGCACTTACCATCCTGAACAATGGAAGTATCGGATTTCAAAAAACAAACCCTGGCTTCACCCTTGATGTCGGAGGGATAGTCAATGCCACAGCTTTTTATGTAAACGGTGCTCCCTATGTAGGAAGTCAATGGTCCACCTCAGGCAGTAGCATCTTCTACACCACGGGCACTGTAGGCATAGGCACCTCCGCACCCTCCCAAACACTTGACATTGCAGGTACCCTCAAAACAACCGGACTCATCTTCCCAACCGGAGCAGTCTCAGGCTATGTCCTCACGACAGACGCCAATGGAGTAGCAAGCTGGACGGCACCAACAGCATCAGGAGGAGACTGGACACTCTCCGGTAACAATCTCTTCCCCAACTCAACCAGTAACAATATAGCTATCGGTGCCTCTGGTGCAGGCTCTGCAAAGCTCTATGTGAATGGGAATGTAGGGATTGGGACAACTAACCCATCTGGTTCGCTCGATGTCAATGGTCAGGGCATCTTTAGAGATAATACGTATATTTTTCCAGCAGGGGCAAATGGGGTGTATCTAGGGAATGGGCAAATGCTTACCTTAGATGAATCTGGACTATATGATGCGGGTGGAGATGTTCCATTGGCAGTGTACACCTCAGACCAACAGCTTGCAAGATATGGTAATGGTGGGAATCTGTCAATTGACAACTCAGGCAACGTTGGCATTGGAACAACAAGCCCCTCTTCACCATTAGATGTGAACGGCATCACATGGTTGAGAGGTGCGATAGGTGGGACAACAGGTCTTTATGTAAGCACCAGTGGTGATGTGGGTGTAGGCACAACAAATCCAACTGCTAACTTAGAGGTGAAAGGCTCGGGCAACGCTAGTTACGCTATGAAAGTAGTAGGTAAATCTGGTGCACCAGGTCAAGGAATTCATTTAGAATCAGGAAACGGTAGCTGGGGTTTCTATGATCCAGGAGGCGCAGGTGGAGATATAGTTCTGAAAGCGGGATATGGGGGAGAGAGTGAATACAGCAGCGCTGGGAAGGGAGGGAGTATATTCATTAATCCTGGAGTAGGTTACGGGAATGGGAATATAATATTGGCAAATCAGACAGGCAACGTTGGCATCGGCACCACCGCTCCCACCCAAGCCCTCCATGTGGTAGGAAGTGCACGGATAACCGGTGCACTCTATGACTCATCTAACTCTGCAGGATCAAGTACCAATATTCTTACCTCAACAGGTACAGGTACTGCATGGTCATCTCTCTCCTCAGCATTAGATACCAGTTACTTTAAACAAAATGGTAACTCATTCACGGCACTTGCCGTACTCGGCACGAATGATGCTTATGGCTTAGCCTTTGAAACCAGTGGTACAGAAAGACTCCGTGTAGACACCTCAGGGAATGTGGGGATTGGGACGACAAGTCCCCTTGCAAAGCTGGATGTAAAAGACTCATCCAGTCTTACCCAACAAAGTGCAGAAATGATCACCAATACTGATGACAGAACATTTGGATCTGACTTAAGTCATTGGTCAGGCACCGGCTGGACTATTGGCAGTAGTGTCTCAACACATACGGCGGGCGCCAATGCTTACACGCTATCCAACACCTATCTTTCATCTGCTCCGGTAGCATCAAACGTGTATGTGGTAAGCGTAACTGTAAACACCACAACCACCGGAACACTCACCATTGCATTCGGAGGTTCAACCGTAGCTACAGTGGGGCAGACCACAGGCACCATCTATCCAAAGTACTTTGTAACCGCAACGAACACAAACCCCCTAACCCTAACTCCCAATGCTACCTGGGAAGGAACTATTGACTGGGTCACCATTAAGCAAATTACAAATACCGCCTCTGTCGCCTTACAGCTCACCCCCAGTGATGGTACATCCAACCCCATAGAGTTTCGTACAGGTGCCAGTGGGTCTACTGCGGTATCAATAGGCTATCAGGCCGGACAATATGCCGATAGCTACAACAATGCTGATAGTGTTGGGATAGGGTACCAGGCATTACGATATGCACAAGATGGCTCAAACGTGGCTGTTGGCTCATACGCTCTGCGTTATGGCACGAATATCGCCCTGAATGCTGCGGTAGGAACCCAAGCCCTCGTTAACCTCAACTATGGGTATAACAATAATGTGATGGGATACTACTCACTCGCAAATGTTCGTGAGGGCCAAAACAACGTGGCCGTGGGAAGTGGTATAGGGAGCAATGCCAGCAACGTGTACAACTTTAACGACAACGTATTGCTTGGTTTTAGATCAGCATACCAACTGGGGTCAGGATCTCAACAGAATATACTCATCGGTACCGAATCGGGTTACAACCTTACTTCAGCTACTGGTAATGTCTTCCTTGGCTATCAGTCAGGGTACAGCGAAACAGGCAGCAACAAACTCTACATAGACAACTCCAGCACCACCTCTCCGCTCATCTGGGGAGATTTCTCCACAAATGTGGTTAATTTCAATGGCTCTGTCGGCATCGGCACCACCGCTCCCACCCAAGCCCTCCATGTGGTAGGAAGCGCACGCATAACCGGTGCACTCTATGACTCATCTAACTCTGCAGGATCAAGTACCAATATCTTAACCTCTACCGGAACAGGTACTGCATGGACAACGGTATCATCTGCATTTGATACTACTTACTTTAAACAAGGAGGTAACTCATTCACCGGACTTGCAACCCTCGGTACTAATGATGCCTATGGTTTGGCCTTTGAAACAAGTGGTACAGAAAGACTCCGCGTAGACACCTCTGGTAATGTGGGGATTGGGACAACGAATCCTCGGGCACAACTCACCATAACAGGTGAAACACTTGGATTCATGTCTACCAGCGCCGAAAGAGCTAGAAGAGATGTGTATAATCCCTCAGGAACCTGGGTAAATACTGGATCAACGATGGCCACGAGCTTTTACTCCGCATCAAGTGCAGTGATAGGGGATTATATCTATATTTTTGGCGGCCAAGGCAAAAATGCAATACAAAAAGCACCAGTACGCAATCCTACGGCATGGGTTGATACTGGCGCGACCCTACCTTCAAATCTTGGCTTTTCTAGTTTAGCAGTTATCGGAGATTACATTTATCTCTTTGGTGGCTGGACCACTGTTGCCAGCAACATTATTTACAGGGCACCGATTAGCAACCCAACCGCCTGGGTAGATACTGGTAGTACTCTCCCTGGTAATGTACTTAATGGTGGTCAACTAGAGATAATTAAGGACACAATTTATTACTTTGGAGGTGATGGAAATGGGTCAATTTATAGCGCACCTGTTAGCAACCCAACATCTTGGACCGACACAACAATCGACATGCCAGCTGATGTTGCTCAAAGTCCAACAGTCGTAATTGGAGATTACATCTATATATTTGGAGGCGCAATTGGTCTGTCAACCACTTCAAATATATATAGAGCGCCCATTACCAATCCTACTTCTTGGACAGATACGGGGGCTGATATGCCCGCAGCATTTTATCGATCGAGTAAAACAATCATTGGAGACTATATATATTCATTTGGTGGAACTAGTGGGGCAAGTATTGACGATATTTATAGAGCGCCATTGAGCAATCCTCTCGCATGGGAAACAACAGGTGATCTGATCCCCGGAAATCTAACAGGGTCAAGTGTTCACGTCATTGGTGACTATGTCTATCTCTTTGGTGGATCAAATACAAACGTCATCTACAGGGCAGGAATTAGATCATCCGAAGAAAGCAAGTTTTGGAAGTACGCTGCTGATACACAAAAGAATCAGTATCAATCTCTCAGTACCGCGATCTCATCTAATGGAGCAGGGAATATAGGTATTGGAACAACCAACCCCGGCTATACCCTCGATGTCAAGTCCAC
>JAGOLU010000054.1 GCA_017993865.1 Candidatus Woesebacteria bacterium | reverse complement strand
CCTATTATAAATGTAAGTCAGGATACAACCGCAACCAGTCAAGATGTCGGATATGCAACCTCTGGGGATTATCAGTCAGACTCAGAAAGCCAGCCAGATATCTTTGTTCCCTTTGCAAATCTCAATTCACAATCAAACGTAAATACGAATTGGAATATTTCACGATCAGACGGGTTGTTCCGTTTAGAAAGCACTATACCAACGGGTATCTATCCTACTCGGTACGCGATACATCAAACATGTCCCACAGAGGAATGCGCACAAGACAACTTCGATGCTAAAATGAAGGGACAATCACTGCAGATTACATATCCAGCGGTGCTGTCATACGAGGCAGACCTCGGCAAAGGTGATATTCAACCGTGCGATTCTTCGAATAAAGTGGGCACCGTATCCCCACAGGACAACAAATCCATACGTGTTACGACTGCCGATCCGCAGTCGACGTGTATTGGGTATGCCATGTCTACCCTTTCCCAAGATAGAGGATATGTTCTGGAAATAATAACCGATCACATCTCGGGGAGAAATCTCACGTTCTATATGACCGATTTGACTAAGAAACAAACGGTGCTCGATGATATTCTCAATACCAACATAGAATATTATGTTATTCCACCCCGATCTACCACAGGTATTGGGTACTCAATGGTTTTTCAAGATAGTCCGTTCCACGGAGCGAAACACGAGAACATTCTGAAATCAGTTCGTATGTACGAACTACCATTCGAGAGCATTGCGCGTCTACAGTTTCAATCATTACAACCTCGACAACTCAATAAGACTACGGATAGTAAAATCCGCTCGGTCCAAAAGAATAGCTACTATTCGTATACCGTACAGGTAGACATACAAGATTCGTCTCGCCTCGTCCTCGACCAAGCATATGAATCTGGGTGGATTGGATTGGAGATGCAACCTGCCAAGCTGAGCGTACTACCTCATGTGAAGGTCAATGGGTGGGCAAATGGATTCCGCCTTCCAGCTAGCGCAGGAACTGGCGGACAAGGGGAAAATAGCACAATCATCTTACTTTTTTGGCCTCAATATTTGGAATATGGGGGTTTTGTGATTGGGCTTGGCACAATCGGAATTCTTCTTTGGAAGTCATTCAACCAGCACAAACATCACAATCTTGTGTAAGTAACAGCAGTCTGCAGAGCGAGCCACGGTAGTCTACGAGGCGCTTCGAGTAATGTAGAAGTCTTACTACATCTCGATTGGAGTGTGATTAGGAGGCGTTTCTTTTCGATTTTTATACTCCTCCACAATAGCATCCACTAATTCACGCACTGGTGAAGGTATGTTCCCGACTACATTATCTATTTTCATTTGTCTCACGCGTCTATCACGCTCTGTTTTGCGCCTCTTTTTGTCTGCGGGAGAACTAAATTCATCTAATACCGAAGCAAGAACTTCTTCATCGATCGCCTCAGTCATATCCGATTCGAGCAGGAACACCACTATCTTCTTTAGATATTTTGGATTGTTAACCACCTTTCGTTTTTCAACTATACCGTTGACAAGCTCCACAACTAGATCATTGCGGATATGATCCCCATAGGGCTGGTGCCCCCTAATTGCAAATCTTCGCACAGGAGGCATGGTATCCTCCTCTCCGACTTGTGTGAGCGAATCAATATACTCCCTAACTTCATATTCAAAAATACCCATTTCTAGCTTTAACTGCCGCACACTTGTGTAGTTTTGGGTCCGGAGTTTCTGCTCCTCATCCATAAATTCTTTGTATTTCCGAACCAACTCAATATGGTATTGGTATTCAGGAAGATCGCGTGAGTTGATCACACTCGATAGTCTGCGAAGCGATTGTTCCTCAGGATGTTGTTCCAGATATTTTTCGACAAAGTTAGTAAACACCACTCGAGATATATCATCTGGGGGTATACCGTCAAACTCTCCATTTTCTAATTGAGGAATTGAAACCCAATCTGGATTTTGTAGTTCTGACCCGCTAAGTCGGCTGGGTAGCTTTGGGTTTTGCAAGATGGCAACAGGATACATTTCTGTTACAAATCCAAAGTGGTGATGCCCGCCTCCTTTTGTTCTCTCTACCAATCCCAAGACAGCCTGCTGTATTTCTGGGAGCTCTGGATTATCTCGGATAAAATTCGCAATCACTCTCCAATCAAATTGGAGTCGTCTGGCGATTTCTACTGCGGGCACATATCCTTCGTTTATTCCATACGCTTCCATCCGCTTGCGCACCGTGTGGTACGCATTCACCGCTTGGGGATCAAGCCAAATACCCCACTCAGCATTGTCACTCCTGTAGATCTTTTGTTTCGCAATGATGACACTATCTTTGAGGTCTTCATTTTCAGAAAGTGCCACAGCTAAGATGGTTAATTGCGTTTCTTGTTCTGTTTTTTTGGATTCACCGAGCACAGATACCCATGAGACAAACTCGGGAGGGACCTCTTTTGGTCGCCACTGCGCGCTTGGCAGAACTTCGCCACGTGTGTTGACAATGGCTGAGTGCTGTCTGCTATCCACGTCAACCATGACCTGCGCTATATTTGTGTTTTTGTAGATCATCTCTCCGGTGACCTGGTCGTATTCAGGGGCGAGGGCAGGTATGTGACCAGCATTTCTCAGCTCTGTCATATATTGCAACGTATCATTAGCGTCCGATGGGTTTCTGACGTGTATTAGCTCTTTCATTTCAGATTCCCGCCCTGGAATAATGCGTAATGCTCGCCCAAATGCCTGCATTATCCTCACTTTAGATTCAGTGTTCCCCACCACGATCGCGGCACCCACATCCGACAAGTCCAACCCTACCTTCACGATCTCTGCACCAACGAGCACGCCCTGATCAGATGAGTTAAACTCTTGACATATGTGGTCTCGATCCCCAGGACTCATTTTTCCATTGATATGAAAGGCTTGTCTTTGCGGATGTTTAGCTTTTATCTGTTCCTGTATCTCTTGAGCGATCGCGATAGAATTACATTGAATGACGACTTTTTTGCCTGACAGAAGCTGGTTTTCAAGCAATGCTACCACGGCAGAATTAAGATATTCTTTATTCAATTGCGATAGCACATCTGGGTCAACTTCCTTACCTCTCATGCCAGATATTGGGGTATTTGGATTGAGGCCAACCTCCAGCTCTGACATGCGGAACGGCGCTATGAGCCCAGCATCGACTGCTTCCTGAATAGTGATACGATGAAGACACGGACCAATGTGTTCTGCGAGTGAATGATCTACAACTCCGACAGATTCCTCTGAATATTCGGGCGTGGCAGACATTGCGAGTACCATCCATTGGGGATTTTCGAGAAATGGAGCGAGAGACTCGCGCGTTTTCGTGCCTATTGCCATATGTCCTTCATCCACAATAAGCATACGGGGCGAATCATGATCAATCATCTTTGCTATAGGAGCCATGGAGTCGGTGCGCAAACTACTATGCGTCGTTATTAACACACGTTTCCCGCTTGGAAGTTCCAGCATAAAAGACTTGTCGGCATCATCTTGCGCAAACTCAGGAGATAAGGGAGTGGCCGAGATTGGTGTCGCGCCCTCGAGGTCAGTCTGACGAGTAACACCTTGATCTGCAGCAACAGATGTTTCCTTCGCTCTGATGGAACGATTGGCATTGAGCGCTCGATTACTGTACGCTCTCGCTCCCATGCGCTCAAGTTCAGCTCTAAACTGCTTTTGGATTTCTTTTGTGGGTACCGCAACAATCCCATCTCTATGGATAGATTCAAGCAATGTGGAAGCCACCACGGTTTTTCCGGCGCCGGTCGGAAGATCAATGTAGCCGTTGGGACCACGACTGTGCAGAAGAGCGGTAGCGATATCAGCCACGACTTGTTTTTGAGGCTCATACAATGCTCTTTCTCCGGGCTGAGGCTCCTGATTGAAGCTCTGTATGATTTCCATTACTGTCTTGATACCAGACTCAGGGGGGATGAAAGAGCGCCACTCGGCGTTCGTCCTTTCTTTCGCCAATCTTCTCGAATGGTCTGGTGTTGAGACTTGCTGCTCCGATGTCATGCTTGTGAAAAACGTTAACACACAAGTGTAACATACACACGCACCCTCCCACATGGTTTTTGAGTTCAAGATACTGTCAAAACCGTTATCTAGGCGACATCTCCATTAACACCCTATAGTACTTGACAAAGGGTTTTGAATCTGCTACTATGAACCTGTTCAAACATCCCAAACGGACACGTCTGGAGGTTTCTATACCCTAGAAATGTTCGGGGACGGGAGAACACCACGCCCTCGAAAAAGAACGAGTGGCGGGCAAGCAAAAAGCACTTTAACAAATCGCTTGTACGTAGTGGAGAGACAGAGGATATTCTGTAGCGCTCCTTATTGTGTTTGATATGTTTGCTTCCCACGATTTGCTTGTGGAAAAGCGGACCGCTGCAAACCTGATAGGGAAATAAGTTATAGGATATTCACTCAACTCTCCTCTACCATACAATTTTGCATGATAGATTTTAATAGTTTAAGTAAGTTTGTCATTCCGACCGTAGCGGAGGAATCTCTTTTTAAGGGATCTCTCCACCCGTCTTCGACGGAGTCGAGATGACATGGATATGAAAGCCTCCAACAGGATTTGAGAAAGAATCACGCCACGCCACACAGCTTTTTTTGGTGGGAATAAGCACAGAATTACCCTTCTGTCTTTGTTCCCACCAAAAGGGCTCGCGGCCGGCGCCGAAGAGCGCGCTGACCACACGGCCGACCGGCCGGAGCCCCGAATAGCAGAAGGAGTCACCCGACCTGGGTGACCACCTTCAATCCGTTCGCGTGGCTTAGGTGGGCACGCGACTTTCGACAATCTTTTCAACCGCCGGCTTTAAAACCGGCAAATTCCGTACGGAGGAAACATGAACACGCGCGTAGCAACATGGAACCGGACCATCTCCGGCACGCTCGCTGTCGCAGCAGTGGGCGTTTTGTTGGCTGTCTTCGCGGCGCTCGTAGCCGCACCTGGTGTCGTGGACGCCCAAGTAGTACCCACGAACTGCATTGAGGCCATGGACACGGCCTCTGATTATCTGGACTTGCGTTTCACCGCTACGATGACAGAAACGAAGACTGGCTTGCCTGTTTCCGCTGGCCAGGTTCTGTGCGTCCAGACAGAGTACACCGCGACTATCGGCTTTAAGGGGACGTCGGCTTTCTTCGTGAACGGCAACCACTTACCCGGTTTCCAAGTTGTGAGCACCACCGAGGTGCGCGACTTTGCAGATGTATTGCCCGGTTACGCGACTTTTTTGGTCACCGGGTCCTCAGTGGATTCTCTTGTCAACTTGGTTAACCCACAAACGAACACCGTGGTGGATCTCTACGTCGGCAGTCTCAAACTGCCCGTAGCCTCCACGACCGTGCCAGCTACCCCCACGCCAGAGCCTTCCCAGCCTTGGAAATACGTGCAACTGCCTTACAGAGTGGACTACACTGATGGCCCGCCGACCTTCGAGTTCATGGAGGACGGAACAACCTCCTTTCAGCTTCACGGAACCACCGTCTTTACTTTGACAGAAGTGGCGTCCGGTGAGACTTACAGTTCCACCGCTGACCTGAACGGAGGCTTCGTGATTTTCGTACAAGATATTGAGGACGGCAAATGGGTTGCCCCGGCACTGAAGGGGCTCTGGTGGTCCGCACGGTTTGATGCAGTGACTCCAGATACCGTTTTTCGGATGCACGCCCCCAAGGTTTCCACCACTACCCCGGCCACCACGACGACCACCAACGCGACCGGTAAGGTGCAGTACAAAAAGTCGACGGGAGAGTTATTCTCGACCGCCGACTGCACCGGCGTGCCGGTCCTTCGGGATCCGGCAGCCACGATTCGGATCTGTGGGGGCGCGCGCGGCAAGATCGCCGGCGCCCCCTCCGTCCCCCGCCCCCTGTGGCTGCCCCTGACTCGTAGGTAGGGGCCTTGAACCGGCGCGCCGAAGGCGCGCTTCTCCGGATTACCGGGGAATCTACTCATGCAAACAACTTTGTCAAAACAAACGGGCGCAAGCCTGGGAGTTAGATGAAGGTGCCTGTATGGTAGAGGGTTCACCTAAACTAATCACAACTCTGTGGTTGGTTGAGGAGAATAGATGCAAGACATAAGTTCCAAATTCATGATGCGATACAACGAGCATTAGGAATACGGAACTTATTTTCGTATA
>JAGOLU010000053.1 GCA_017993865.1 Candidatus Woesebacteria bacterium | reverse complement strand
TTTATGCCAGCTGCAGCATAGGTAGAGGATACGAAAAAGCCCGTCCTAACAATAAGGACAGCCATTACAACCACGGAGAGGATGCTGCGCACTAGAGTTTTGATACTACAGAGTGAACAAATGAATTAATACCATCTAGTTTTAGTAAAGCATTTTTTGATGTATATATCAAGTGCAAAATGCATCGAAAAACATCATATGAGGCCCTTTTTACCCCTCCCCCTGGTTTTAGTGTCTTGTTTCAACAGGAAGACACTACCTGAGCAGGTGGTAGTTAATTCTGTCAATAAAAATATCGGAGATGCTGAAGAGCAAAAGGATGAAGGAGACTTGCTCTCAGAAAACCGCAGAAACAATGAAGGTCAGGGTGTCTACGTAATCTTCGGCTGCAGGAGTGGTATCGGTGATTTTTGCTTTTGTTTGGAGCGATGCTCTTCCCCCAATCAGCGGAGCTGAGCTCGTAAGTACTGTGCGGAATGTGGTGTCTACCACCCCCACATTATCACCTGCTCCATCATACGGAGTAACGAGTGTGAATGGCCCACCAGATGTTTGAGTTGCGCTTGACCCCTGCAGCCCATAGCCGATGCTTGTCGCTGCGAGGTTGGCCGTGGCCGAACTGATGGTGAACGCTGTTTTGGCCGACAGGAGCCCTGCATATTGATCGCGTACAAATACTTCTCCCCCATTATACGCATTTGTCTCAAAATCGAGCCAAATTTTGTCTGAAGCCGTGGTAACAGTGCCTGCCTGCAAATCACCAATGGCCACTTCGTACGGAGGCGCAGTCTCTGAGTCTGTCGGGAGAATATCGATGTCCATGCTAATCGTTGGTCCGCCGGTGGTCGCGCTCGCAGTCGGGCCCCAGGGCCCTTCGGTGAATTTGCCTTGGCGAGCTTTCACTTTTACCTTGTAGGTAACATCAGGATCAAGCCCAATAATGAGCGTCCCCGTTCCACTCCCCCAACCTGCGTAGGTTCGAAAATCGCCAATGGCGAGTGTGGGGCCAACCGTGTCGTCGCTCTGGACATACTGAGTTGTTACAAAGTCGTCATCGCTTATTGCAACGGCAAATGTCGTGTCCGAAGGGTTGTTGGATGTCGTTAGCACAATTTTCAGCTTGTCGTACCAATCTGCGTCGTTCGTGAAGACAGGTGCGCCCGGCGTGTGTGCCATTTGCACGAATTGAAGACCTGAATTTGCCGCATAATTAGCCGATGTCTGGCGATCAGTAGCTACCTCACCGGCAAGTCCTTCAAGCGAGTAGTTTGTTGAGTTTAGATTGTAATCTCCCCCACTTCCGAACTCAAAACTTCGCAACGAAAAATTCGTGGATGCAGGAAACGCAAACAAGAAAAGACATGATGAGGAAAAATATGCAAGGAATAGATGTTTGAGGCGCCTGATCATAATGGATCCAGTGTAGCAGACTTACAACCATTCTTACAATAAAAAGAAGTTAGTATCTCCTGAAACTCTTTATCATAATTGAGCGAGGAATCAGACTTAAGACTTATGCCAATGGTAATACCGTCTAGCTCAAGGAAGGCAGTCTTTTCGAAGTTTGTTGATTCTTTATTCCGAAATAGAGAGAAGGTGTTGTCGTTGCTTGTGAAAGATGTTTCTTCGTATTTGTCCGTATTGGCCCGCCTCATGAGAATGTCTGAGCTCGTTGCTGCGCCACCATTCCCGCGATAGTCGACCACTAACGAGCCATAAGGAGAATCGTATGAAACTAAGATCGAGCATCTGTTGAAAGACTTCACTTTCCGCATGCCAAACCGGGGTACAATTCCATAGCAATCCTCTTCAAGGGTTATCCTTTTATCCTTCGGTGCTGCGAGTTGTTCTGACGATGCGTTCGTTTGGGGGTCGGTAGTGGTTTTTGCCTTATTTGCGGTCCCCATTTTTGTACTCAAGAAAAACACACCAAGAAGCAATAATAGCAATATGATCAAAAATATAATGATCAAGGACATTAAGTTCGACTTCCTGCGTGCCTTGCGCTCGAACTTATTGAAGGGATTATTGCTATTTGCCGGCAGGACGTGCAGCGGAGTCCATGGCTTTCCTTCGTTTTTTGACATGTGACGCATAGACTAAGAATAGCACATACGAAGGTGCGACTACTAGAGCCAGAACACCAAACAAAGGGTCGATAAAGAGAAAGCTTTGAGCTTTGGTGAGCTGGGTTTCATCTTTCACAAACGCATCGTACATAGCTAGGTTGTATCGTCCAATGTACATCGGAAGCGCAAGTCGTTCGGTGACCATTTTGACAGCAAGGAGTCTGGTAGACCCGGGGAATATCCGCACAGAATCGGTGTTGATGGGGCCGCGGAATACTTCGCGCCCAAACATATCGGTGAATGTGATAAGCCCTCGTGGTATTCCGTATGTTTTTCCTTTGTTTGAAAGACGTAGCGTCAGCTTTTCGGGAATGGTAAATGCGACCAGCGGCAATGAGTAGCTCCCGTTTTCAAACGAATAGCTCGGAAATGCATCGGTGCCGCCGTTTTTCACTAACAGAAGTGTTGTTATGTTGGCGACAACACTCGCTCCTGACGATGTCGTAGCGACACCCTGCGTGGTTATTCGTGCGGCGAGAGCTTCATAGTAATCGGTGCTCGACAAAAGATCGAGATCGGCAAGAGAAAGAACTATAGTTTTGGTCTCACCAGGACCAATAGAGAATTTGTCTGCGGAAGGGATAATGTGGGATGAAAGTACTGACTTTGAGGTCGGGAAATCCATACGAGTATCGTCAGAGGCAAAGGTGACGGGGAGAAAGCTCAGCTCTACATCCATCGACTGCCCGCTCAAATTTGAATATTTTATGGGGAATTGTTTGTCGGCCGGGTCGCGATGGGTATCTATTTCGATAAATGCGGGATCAACACGGAATGAATTTTTTGGGAGGTTATCTTGTGCATATACCTGTGAAGTTAGGAGGAGGGCCGTGAAAAGAGAGATAATGAAGGCGGGAATATACTGCCCCCCTCTATGGAGATAAGTTGAATACATTACCGTATAAGGTTTGATACAGCGCTCTTAATCCCGAAGATCACCAACGCAAGTATCAGCGCAATAACGAGGAGTATTTTCCATGGAATTATCCAGAAACTCACTAGTGCTTCGAGGGGAACGTCGTTTCTGCCATTATTGAAAACTACGATTGCTTTCGCAGTATATTTCCCGATCCTCATCTTCGATACCGAATCCCATTTAATGACTGTCTGATATTTCTGTTTTCCATTTTTATCCATCACAAATTCGCCATCCTTCTTTACTGGCTCTCGAACGATGAATCCATCTGTCCAACTTGATGTGTATGTTCGCGTCACTCCGGGAAGAGTGTTCCCGCCTGTCTCGTTAAACCTCACTGATCCAAGATCAATATCTCCTTGTTGGACAATGATGTCGCCAAAGGGCGCGAGGTGTACCTTCCCCGTATTTCTGAATTTTACTTCAAATTCGGTGGGGAGATATTCGTACCACCATGACGAGGTGGTAAAGCTCACGAGTTCTGCTCGCTTATAAATACTTGCATCGCCATCGACAAAAAGCGGGCCTGTATCGCCTGCTCTCACTACGTCGAGCATAATGGGCATAACCGCCTGCCCCACTACCTTGGTGGTATCCGTGCGAGCGAAATTCTCATTGGCCCTCTGCACTCTGATACCAAAATAGTACCCTAAAAATGCATATTCGGGGACATTGACTTCAAACTCTACAATCTCAGATGATTTCCCTTGCACAACAACCTCTGGCTGAGTAATATGTATCCAACCCAGAGACTCGTCGTTGGCGTTATCTTCGACAGGCACGATAGATTCCCCCTTGGCATCAGGGGTGAATTTCATCACCGAAAGCTTGTAGCGCTCTGCAAAAGAATTATTATTGGTAAGTTTTACTTTTGATTTTACTGTTTTACCGGTATATGCGGTGAGATTTAGGAATACTGGCGAGATAGTAAGACTCAGCCCTGCCTTGGGAGGCGCATCGGCTATTTGGTCGGTTAGCGAGGATGATGGTGATGCTGCTGGGAGGGTTTGTGCATCGACGAGAGAGAAAGGAGATGATACAACGTAGGTAAATAAAACTACCAATATCACGATCTTAGTTAGAGTACTTTTCATTCGTTTACTCATAATAGATTATTAGAGCATAAACTCACGCAACTTTCAACCTCATCGAGCTATAACAGACTAGATCAATCAACCTACTCATCCCTAACTCGCTTCAGAAATCTCCCGCACCGACAACCGTCAATGTATTCGTGTAGTCATCTGCCGCCTGGGTCGTCGCGCTTATCGCGACACGTGGGATGATGCTCACGATATCTCCCGTTCCTCCCACAGGTCCCGCCGCCGATGCTGCCTCTTGAAAAGTTGTGCTGGGAGTTCCACCTGCTGAGGTTGATGCTCCATTAAATTCTGATGCAATCGTAAGACTTCCTGATCCGTTGGTGGTACTGTCTACATCTACTACTACTCCTTCAGTGCCTGCAGATAAGGTGGTAGGCGTTGCATCTGCGGCGGTGCCGGAGAACGCGATAGATGCCCCAGCCAGTGCAGAAGTCAGTCCCGACGATGAGTTTGCCCTGAGCCACATAACATGTCCATTGTTCGCGTTGGTAGTAACTGTCGCCGTAACGGGGCTTACAGCTCCATTCTGTGCACCTCCAGGATATTCAACGGTAGCAAGAGCTGTATCCAAAGTCACTGAATCTGCACTCAGCACCAGTGTATATGTTGGTGCAACTTTGGCTATGAGCACAATTTGATCTCCATCTGTCGCAGCACCATAGTCTGAAACAAAATACATACCAATGCGACTCCCGTCGATAGCATCAGTGTATGCTGCAAAATCAGGGGTGCCATCGGTGTGAGTAGAAATAATATTTACTCGTGATCCCGATGAACTCGGATTAGTGACCCCTCCCGTAATGAAAAAGCCATACACCGTGCCTACGGTCAGATCTGATGATGTAAACGTCACATTCTGACCAGATACAGCCGAAGCTGCAGACCCAATGCCAGGGAGTGCTGATATGGGGGTGAGTCCATGGTATGTGGAGGGCAAACCCGAAGTGCTCACGACAATGTTGCCTGGTGTTCCATCAACCGTATATCCCGATCCAAAAGATATGCCTAAGGAGACTTCTGTTCCTGCAGTCATCGGCTTGATAATTACGAGGATCGGATCCGACGGGCTGGCCGCAAGAGAGATTGCCATTCGAGAATGCCGCATAGATGCATTGGCGAAATTCGATGCGAAGACTGGTTTAGAATAGATACCAATCAGTGAAGAAACTGAGAGGAATACGAGAAGACGACAAAAGAGGCGTAGACAAGTGTTGTTTTGTTTTATGAACATAAAAAGTGCTCCAACAAGACATTCATATACAATATATCATTACACCTGAGGTTATATCAATATCCTCCTAGGCTGTATTAGAAGTCTCCTGCACCAATCACGGTAAGTGTGTTGGTGTAATCATCAGCAGCTTGAGTTGTAGAGCTTATCGCTACTCTTGGGAGGATGGTGACAACGTCGCCTGCCCCTCCTACTGGGCCTGTTGCTGAAGCGATCTCTTGAAATGTAGTACTTGGGGTTCCTCCTGCTGAAGTGGAAGCGCCTAAGAATTCTGCTGCTATAGAGAGACTTCCTGAGGTGTTAGTGGTAAGGTCTACATCTACCACTACTCCTTCAGTGCCTGCAGATAAGGTGGTAGGTGTTGCATCTGCGGCGGTGCCGGAGAACGCGATAGATGCCCCTGCTGTGGTCGAGGTAAGACCAGACGATGAGTTGGCCTTCATCCACATAATATGACCGTTATTTGCATTGGTTGTTGCGGTTGCGGTGACACCAGATACTGCTCCGTTCTGTGGGCCTCCTGGATATTCGACGGTGGCAAGAGCCGTATCTAAGGTTATGGCTTGAGCGCTCAACACCAAAGTGTATGTCGGTGCTACTTTTGCCGTGACCACAATTTGATCGCTATCTGTTGCAGCACCGTTGTCCGAGACAATGTAGGTTGCTACACGGCTCACATCAATAGCATCAGTATATGCCGCGAAATCAGGCGTGCCATCGGTGTGGGTAGAAATCTTACTGATCTTCTGCCCTGTGGTCCCCGGATTGGTGATACCTCCCGTGATGTAGAAACCATAGGTAGTGGCAACCGTAAGATTTGTTGCGGCAAACGTCACATTCTGACCAGAACTTGCCGTCGCAGCAGCGCCAATACC
>JAGOLU010000001.1 GCA_017993865.1 Candidatus Woesebacteria bacterium | reverse complement strand
TTGCATCTGAAACCGCAACACACGTTCGTGAGTCGGTAATTTTCATGGTGAGCAATGTATACCGAAACTATCTCAACATGCGAGATGAACCGAAGGAAGCCTATCAGCAAGCACTTCAACACGGCGGAGATCAGACATCAAACCCTGCCGAGATGTTCCGCCAGCTCAATTCCATGCTTGGTAACTTGGCCCACCAATCAACAAACATCGAGGGTGGTCATCTGGATTTTACGGTGACAAGTTTGGGTGGTATTCAGGCGTTGTATGACCCTTCTCTCGGTAAAGACATTAGTACATTCAGCTCACTGCGCACACAACAACGCGGGAAATCTATGTATGATTTCCTGAACGAGTTGAAAGAAGAAATCAACGCAGATGACGGATTTTTTGAGGCAGGCCATCAATACCGCTACCTCTCACACATGGGTTCTCCTGATGCACAAAAGAAGTTCTTCCAAAGCATTGGTGAACATCTCAAAACTGCCATGACCTCACGTAACATGGATCGCATTTATTCGATGGAAGATAACACCTATATTACCCGCGCAGCGTCCTTTATCGAAACTATTTTGAAAAAGCGCATGGGTGAAAAAGGATGGATAAACGAAGACGAGGGAAAATTCTTTAATGAAATCTTCCTAAATCGAGGTGCAGGAGGCAGAACTCTTGTTCTCCAGGTACAAGAGTTTTTGGAGGAAAATTACCCTCATCTCCCCGACTGGCAACGCCGAAGAGTCTTGCAACATGCGTTCACCATCGTCTTTGCCGGAAGATTTAGATTTCAACAGATATTTTCATACGCGAACCCAACCCGCGGCTACCAAGGACAAGCGGATGATAAACAAATGTTTAACAACGTTTTTGCGCCGTTCCAAAGAGCGATGCGTTTCCCCTCAACATGGGATCATGATTTGTTTTTGAAAGGCGCGTACTGGCAGCCTATGTATAACATGCCAGGTTTCAACCAACAAGGTAAGTGGGACCCCTTTGCCGCAGGAAAAGAAGGATATAAAGTCTTTGATGACCAAAAACACGAGTCACAGGGTCGTCTTGCGTGGGATATGACTGAGCATTTCCGTGGAGATTTGCCCGAAATGTTTGCTCCTATCAATAGGCTTAAAGCAGGTGGTTACGATACGCTGCGTGGGTGGCGACGCATGGCGAATATGGGCGTTATTGACAAGCAGCTTTATACCAGGCTCATGGGGGGCGGCCAACCTCAATTTCATGCTGAATATACGGTGATTGACGAAACTGGTCAGTCTACCAAAAAGGTTGATGGTCTCACTCGTATTTGGAAGTCAGTAGAAAATGTGGGAGTCAATGAAATTAATGCATTCGCAGATGAGAATATAGCTGAAATGATCGACTACGACAAAGAAGGTAATCTAAATAACAAAGAGTCAGTAAACAACTTCATTGACTATCTCTACACGCGGTATCTGAATGATCAGCATGAGTTTGGCAAATTTCTCCCGCACAATTATCTGTTTGGCAATCTTAACAAAGGTCCTACCAACTTAGATCCGTTTAAGTTTACCGAGAAAATGCACAACAGCAATATGTTTGGTTCCGAAACTGGACGAGCACAATCGAAAGAAGAATTTATTCGGCTTTTCCATGCGCGCGCCGCCGAAATTTATCAGGGTGCAGTTAAACAAGAATCTGGTAAAAATGCTAAAGATCGAAAGGTGGGTGGTATCGCAGTTACAAACCTCAAGAGACAGCTTCTCAAACCAATGATGTACGACGCCATGCTTGTGGTTATTGCAGAGCGCTCCCCTGTCGAGTTTTTGTATCGGTTGCGTAACCAAGATGAACAGAACGGACTCCGATTGAGCACACAGATAAAAAACAAATATTTTGATGAGGCCAGCGACTCGAATAAGCGCACGGGATCGTTTGCAGAAACACTCCGTATTCAAGCAAGCCTTGATGCAAAATTAAGCAATAAACTCGGCTCTACTAGATCAGACGAACGTCAAGCGGCAAAAGATGAGATTTGGGACCAGGTTACCGATGATTTGGCGTATGTCCAAGGAGAACTCCGAGGAGAAATTGATGAAGAAATCCTCCAGAAACGTAAATTGTGGGAAAAAAGCACCGATGGGCTCAATATCTATGGAGACAATTGGGATCAGACCAGAAGTAGCGTGAATGGTGGACGTGGGTATGTCATGGACGACGAAACACTCATCCGAGTCATGGTCAAAAAATATCAACCCGAAACCGCACAGCAGATTTTGGAGGGTAAGGTGCCTGCACAACAAGTGTTGCACGATCTGCTCAGTGCATCAGGACCGGGAAGTGAGAGTAAAAAGATGTTGGGGCTGCGGATACAACGTGCAGTACTGCTGCGCAAAGACATCATCGCCGAGATGGGGGCGGCACCTGACATAAATACCACCGGAGAAGAAGGAGATAAGAAAAAAGAAACAGAACATTTGCTGAGAAGAAAGTATCTAAACCAAGATGGCACAATAAAGTCAGGGCTTTCGGGAGAAGAAAGAGTAGCTGCAGAACGCTATCTTGCAAATTATGAAAAACGCATCAATCGTGCGCGTTGGCTACGACGCATGTGGGATGAAGGGTTTTTGGGAGCTATCCCCTTCATGGCAGACAATAGTGAAGTACATAAAATATTCTTGAACGGAGATGACACGATGGTCTACCGCTCTACCGGAGAGTGTAGTGTTGCGGAGCAATACAAGCTTATATTGGACGCCCGCGCACCAGAGGGAGCAGATAGCAACATGCTCCTCATGCTCAAAGCCGCAGCACGCAAAGGTACACCCGAAACATGGGGTAAGCTCAAGTCGCTCGGCACGAATTTCCGAAAAATATCCAGTGATGAAATCGGGAATCCCGAAATATTTATGCCTGTCGTGCTCGGCCTAACCAAAATGCAACTCAGTGGACTCGCGAACAAACAAGAAGTACGCAATGCGCTTGGTCGGTGGAAGACGATGTTTGACAAAGAAGGACAATCGTTGTTCTCAAAAGCGTGGACAAACTTTGAGCACAAAGGTATGGATGCAGTGACAATACGACAGTTCCTGCTGCAAATATCCAAAACAGGCGGCATTAACCCCGCACAGCTTGAAGGGTTTGCGAGCTTTTTCCAGGCCAGTTGGTTCCATGTGGCACAAGAACTTATCCCTGAATACCTAACATATATTCTTGCTTTCGCACTTGTGTCGTATGTCACCGACGCAGCCAAAAAGGCGACAAGTAAAAAGTGATGTCTATACAAATATACGGTATTCTGATATTATGAACGGATGATGATAGATGTTCAGAAATCTACTCGAGCCAGGCTTGTTTATTTTCTACGATTTGCTCTCACGGTAGTATTTCTGCTGTCTCTTGTGACATTCCCAACCACTCATGTTGTCCAGGCGAGTGATGCAGACTGTGCACCAAACCTGATCGAAGGGCTAAGAACAGCATGTCAGGCATTTGCAGACCCGGCCACTGGGCAAATAATACCTGGAACAGAATATATGAAGTGTGCAGATGGCATCCAATGTGATCCCGATGTAAACGGAAAAAATACGAGGCGTTGTTGTGTGATACCTAACCCTGGTTCATACGGAGGTGATTGTAAAGATCCTGGGGCAATATCACGCAGCAAACTTGGCACCGATAGTGGAATTCCTAATACCGTCCTTAATTTTAAGCCAAAAAACTGTAACGTCGATGAAGACGTTCTTTCTCCCAGTGGAGAAAGGGTCTTAATCGTTCCTCCAGTGCCGGCTTTGGTACCTGGAGACCCACCAGAAGAACAAACTCTAGTCGAGTATCTTGATAGAAACGGCGTTTTGCCCACAGATGATTCTAATGGATCAGTGGGAGGAATGCCCATAATTGAGGAAACATTTCAAGTGACCGTTGATCCACCAGTCTTAAATGAAATAAAACTAAATATCACATGGTACTTTACCGTAGATGATGATCCTGCCCTACCAACCTACCTTACTCGCAGATATTTCATCAACTCAAATGTTGCAGGAAATTTTGGCTTATTACACTACCATATCAACGGTTTTGATATGGGTAGTAGAAAGCCTGTAGATCCTCGCAAAGGCGAAGGCACTGCGGCCGGAAATGGTCCGCTTAAAAATTTAGGCTGCAAAATTGGAAATGCATTCTTAACCCCACTCTATAATGGTATAGCTTCATTAAATAGGCTCGTAACAAACCAAAATAATCTCCCTGATGTAACCCTACTTTGTAATGATGGGACTCCTCAATTCCTCGACCCCGGAGCACTTACGTTTAATGCCGATGGATCTATCTCTGGGCTTGATCCAACCAAATGTAAATGTGTTGATGTAAATTCAGGACCCGGCACCGCAGCAGTATTGTTGTGTACCCGATTCATCGCGGGGATTGAAGATGGGAATACGGGCGGAGCCCAATGGCGAGCTCTGTTACCAGCCCCAGATGAGAATGGAAATGGCTCGCAAAGATTTGCTAAACTCCTTTTCGGAGGTATTACTGATACAGATACTATTGATCAATTTCAACAAGGAATAAAGTCAGAAATAGATGGCTTCTTTAACTCAGATGAGGTACGGTATTGGGCAGATAACCTCAAACGGATTTCCTCGAATGTATACATACCTGAGATATTTATGGTCAGGTTCTTTGGTGTTCATTCCATACCTTTGAATCCCCCACCCATCACAAATGCCGAACTAGATACGTTTAAAAAGAATCCTTTTGTGCGCCAATACATCGGATGTTTATCGTGTGCGTTGTACGGTGGGTATCCATCTGCCCTTGGCTGTATGCCTATGGATAAGGTCGAGCGGTTCCTTGCGGAGGGAGTGCTTGGGTGGGGTATCACTTTCGCTGGGGCATTCTCGATCCTTTGTATTATCTATGGGGCAATCCAATTCCAGCTGAGCGCTGGCGAGTCCGCTAAAGTCCAAAAGGCACAGAAACTTATCACACAGTGTGTTGTTGGTTTGCTCATCATCCTCTTCTCTATCTTCCTCCTCAGGTTTGTGGGAGTAAACCTACTACGGATATATGGGTTGGGATAAGACGCATGCCTATATGTTATTACTGCAACATCTGTGATGCTGACGCATTATGATAGACAACTGCTCTATCAATCTCCTACTTCCTAGGAAGCTCGCACTCATGGGTTCGCTATTTTTACTGTCTGTTGCATTTGGTCTTTAAAGAGTGTCTGCAGAGGCGCGGTCACTCGTTTCGCCATAGCTGTTGTAATTCCAGAAGCACCCATTACTGTCGAAGAACCACGAAGTATCGGCGAGGCACCCACAAAGAGCGACCCGAGCCCTATTCCCATAGAGTCTGTGATCGACGCCGGCTTGAGCTTTTGTTTATATGTTTTTATGATACTGGGCAAAGAGAAGACCAGAACTGCACTAATGAGAGTTTGCAAGCTTGTCTGATCGGTGATGGTAGACACAAACGGAGGAGACCACATAGGTGATATCGTGCCTCCGGTATCCATAATTGCACGCGCTATCAGAATTACTACCAAAACAATCGGATACACTCCAAGGTTAACCGCAAGCCCTCGTATCCAGTTGACAAACGCATTTTGCCCTGGAATAGCTTCAAGCATCAACGACAATGGCGCGATGAGTATCGATAAAATTATGTCTACATAGTTCATGATAAGCATAAAGAATAAGCGGAAAAATATCACAATCATACCTAGTATAAGAATGAACATGATGGCAACTTTAACCATTACTGTTCCGATAAGTGCTCCTACAATATATCCAAAAATAATATAAATTATGTTTGCGATGGTGCTTACAGGAACAGGACCACTACCCGAATCGCCGAGTCTATCAGTCAGAGATCTGAGGCCCCAAATTTTTCTCGATACTAATGTGAATGCTCGTCCCATGAATGTAGCTACATTTTTCACATTACTTCCTGGTGTAGTGCTGATGTCTGGAGTTTTCTGAGTTTTCCATTCCCCAAGCCCTCCGATTACAAGATTATTCACAACTGCGTTAATAACTGTTTGCATATACCCCGGCACAAGACTGTAAAGTGAGCCGGCAAGATTGTAATAATTTCCATCTGATTGACCAATGTTGCCCATAAGCATAAAGAACAAGTCTGTTGGGGAACCAGTCATCACACTTCCCATCATCTTGGTTTGGGTAGCAGGATCCATGCCTGATATAGGCCCGAGCATGTTGATCACCAATGCAATAACCATATACATCACATCTATCAAAAACCCCGCAAGTGCATACGACATTGATATCGCAAGGAGTGCAATGACTAGTTTGGGAAGCGCCGACTCAAGAGTGACGGCATTTTTGCCGCCGCCGCCCACCTTAAACATCACCATAAACCCCACAACCATAATCACCACAACGATCACAAGATACGCAAGATTACGGAATACTTTCCAAATGGGTTGAAAGCTGGTGAGCGCTGCAAATCCAATGCCTTGTGCATAGGTTTTGGGTACAAATCCTGCGTTCTCCAGAGTCCCTCGTGCCCAGTAGTAAAATGAGGAGGGGGGATGTCTGAGTGGTTCCGCGATTATCCCTGATGCTTTGTATGCCAAAGACTGCTCTTTATATTTATATGCTTCTGCAGGGTTTCCTGTGCAAAGCTCGCCGGTGGTGGAGCATAAAAATCCACGTGTTAACTCACGAACAAGCACGCCTTCTTCATCATCTTTTGGATCATTTTTAACATCGTATGTGTCATACAATTTGAGCCGGCGCGCTTCCTCGATTTGGGCTGCAGTAGGCCCCGTAGAGTTCCGTTTATTATCGACATTAACGAGCGCAAAGAAGAGATAAAATATTGCAAGGAATGTTACGCCAACAAAGAAGATTTTTCGTCCAGTGTCGAGATACCGTTTGAGTCCAATCCAGACCAGTTGAAGTGGCATACCTTATGCTACTGAATTATGAAGAGTAAGTCAATGGGGGTGACTAATTTCGCTTCAAGGAAAGAGATAACTGACTGCTTTCAACGTCCGTACGCGAAAGTGACCAACCATTACCAACCTTTTCGCCAACGTTTTGCTCCAACAAGGTAGATAGGTTAGATAGCTTCTCTCTTATTAGTTTGCTAAACGCTTTATGTAATAATGCGAAATTGAATTCTGGATCTCTCAGGACAACTAGTCTTCCTTGAGCATCGGAACCTACCGCAATATCAAACTTGGAGGTGCCACCCGGTGCTGCAAAAGACCCCTCAAGCCTGAGCACGGGTCTGTCTCCTTCCAGTGTTAACGAGACATTCGTAGCCTCATTTATTTTTGCCCCGCTTGGCAAGGGAAGACTTAATAGAAAATCTTTAAACACATCCGGACTGATGATGATACGTGCCTCATTTGCCTTGGCTTCCTTCAATCCTTGCTGTATTTCACCCACAAGATCTCTACCGCTCCTCACTCGGAACGCGTGTTCTCTTATTTGTGGGGCAGCTGTCTCTTGAATGGGTGTGGAGGGTAGTACTGCAATGGGCGTCTGAGGTGGTTGCACAGGGGCAGCCGGGGAGACTGGAGCTGGGGCAGTTGTGTCGCTCCTGAGTCGAGTTAGGATACTGTCATTTGATATGGTCAACCCTTCACTCAAATCTGCCAATGGTGCTCCGGGTTTTGTTGCTTCGACCAATATGCGCGCCACTGCATGAAGCGCCACCGCTTCTCTACTGTAGTCCTCTTCCGGAATTCCTGACAATAGTTTTTCTGCAATTGCTCTCATAACTAGACTTGGTAGTTCTCGTGCTGCTTCTGTAGAGAGAGCTCCCCTAGCAGCGATGTCTCTCAGCTCTCCTATTGCCCCACCTGTCTCTGCTCCTGCAATAAGAGTGGCTAGATCTACTGTGCCCTCGATATAATGTTTAAGCCACGCAGCTACGTGTGGTTTCATTATCGCTAATCTGTCACGAAAAGTTTCCCCCTCTCGCATATTTAACGTTCCTTCTAAAATACTCGCAAACCCTGCTACACCCGGCCCCACAATTGGTATGTTTGACTTTTGCGCGAGAGCTTGGACTCTTCGAATGAGCTCTAACTCTTCTGAAGTTCCACGCCACCCAAGCTTAGCAATTGTCATGAGCGGTCCTCGCAGTGTTTCTCCGGTTGCGCCAAGAGAGGCTATTTCCGCCTCAACACGCGCGAATTGATCTGGTGGTAATGAACCAGTTGTCCTTTCTGGCTCTTCCACTAAACCCCCACCTACTTGTATTACTTCACACACAGCGCGAAAACCTAGTTCTCTTACGCCACTTGACGAACTCATTATTGGACCAACCCTCTCAAGGTGCATCTTATATGCATGTGTCCCACTTGTGCCGATAGGTATCGGGACCGCGTTGGGCTGAGTTGCTGAATCAAATTCTATCAAAGGAGTGAGTGATTGAGTCCAATCACTTCCACCTTGGAATCTAAAATCTACTCTAGGTTCTGTATTTTGACCGTATATTTGCACAGATGCTTGACAACCATCAACGACCAACGGAGATCCATTGAAAACGAAGACCTGGCGCTCTGGCTCATGATCCATAGGAACGGTAACGTTCATATCCATTGAGTAGGTCTGAGTTCTTTCTGGTGTTGATTCTGCCTCAATAATACGTGTGGGTAGTGGTGTGGCTCCTGGTGTTTCCATAGGTGTTGGCTCTGCTTCATCCTCGGTTTGATCAGGTTCAACCAAACGTCTGACTTCCTCAATCGCGCCGTGTACCACATCTATGTCGGCGTCAGGATCAGCGTAAATCGCAATTTGTGCTTCAATTGCATCGAGCATCGTTCTCTCTGCTGCGGTAGCAGTATCTACATCGGATTCTCCGTCTGTTGCGGGAAGTGCATCCAGGAGAGCATGAATCCTTTCTGTAAATATGTGGCCGATTTGAGCTCGAGCTTCAGGATCCGTGTCTTGCACTCTTTGCAATATCGAAACAACCTCCATCAAGCGCGCATGCACTCCCAAGACATCAGGCAAATTGGGGATATCGGTATATTGTTCTCTCACTCGTGCGACCACCAGGTTTGCTATAGACGTATGTCTACCGGCTCCATATTCTTGTTCCTGATATCTTTGAGCAACACCCCATTGCTCGAGAGTGTGGAGTAGATGAGTACATAAATCTTGGGCAGTTTCCTCCGACAAACCCGTAACTGCTAATTTACCTTTTATCCATGTACGCAAGTCTGGAGCTTCTGGAGGTGTTGAGGGCTTACTTTGCTCCACGACCGCATCTACATCCTCATCTTCTAGGGCATCCTCCATTGCTGAGTCACCTCCCACGGGGGGTATCTCAGTCGGTGATGACGCTATCTCTACATCGAGTTCTCTCTCTGGAGCACTTGATATTCTCTCCAACTCTTTCAATAGTTCATTAACAAAATCTCGAGCGGACAAAGTAACATTGGTGATTCGTGCAGAAGGATGGGGATTGCCCTGATCAAGAGCACCTCTAAACCGTCCGATATATTCCTGATCCAGTGTCGCGGTTACTGCGTTAACCATTTGAGCCCGGTACTCCATGCTTAGCTCAGGATCAAGTTGTGCCTGCACTTGCGCCTCTAGTTGTCGCAAGTCTCCTACTCTCGCGGCTGTTTCAATGAGAGGAATTAATGTTTGATCTGTACGTATTCCATCGATAAACCCTTGTGCGTGTACATTCACCCGCTCTTCAGCACTGGCTCTTGTAATGAAAGATCTTCCTAAGGTTTGGCCGCTATTACACTGCGCGACAGTTTCCACCATTGCCGCACCATCATCTCTCAAGCCTGTCTCTTGCTGTTCTTGCAAATCATCTGCATATCTTCTGTACCCTACCACCTCCACATCAGCAGCTGCTGCGTCAAGAGATACTGTCCCTGACTCCACAAAGAGAGGGTTTTCATACGATGGTTCGGCGGGGGCACCATCTTGATCTGCCCCCTTCCTCCAAGGGAGGTACTCTGTTAGACATTTAGCTTGATCTAAGGCAGCCTGTATCGGAAACTTACTAGACAAAGATCTTGCTTTATCAAATGCTGAATGTGCTCCGTCGGAGATAGTCTCGAATATACTCATGCGTTATGAAGGAGTTATTAACTTTTGTAGCTCGCCTCTCAGGACATGTATTTGTGCATCTGCTTTAGTGGTAACCACACCCTGGTTTATTTGTTCATGTGTCTTTGCTAATAGTTGGTCATGGTAATCTGGAGGAAGGTTGTTTTTAGTGTCATTGATCATCAATTGTAAGTTTTCTTCATACAGTGCGTCAAAATACAAATAAAACGCTTTCCAGAGATATCGCTCCAAAGCGAGTCTGCGATCCTCGTCTAGTTTGTTAGGGTAGAGTTCAAGCAACTTTGTCCGGAAGACTTCCGCAAAGGGTAAAATCCGAATAATGTCGTGTATTTCCAATGATTTTGGCATAGTGGTTCAAATACTTGATAATACTACAGCGTCGCAACTACCCCATTGTTGGCGGCTTTCTCGATAATCATGTGTTGTATTGACAAAAAGATGTTATTCATTTCGGTTGTTGAATATGGGTGTGGTTGACATGGTCGATATAATTGTGGCACCACTGGCGGAACGGGAAGCCTATACCCGATTTGTCGATTCTGGAACGCTTGCAGCACGATCTGATCCCACGTTGGCCCTATGGGGGGCCCACCTTGTACTTGCCCACTAATCCCCTCGTTGCGCGTAATATTGAGCATTTCCTGAATGCCAGGAGTCGATTGATATATTATGTCCGCCAACATGATTTGAGGACTCCTTTCCACGATATTGCCTATCGCACTCATCTTTATAAGTAAGTCATAAATTATTTTCAATTCTTCCTTACCTTCTGTGTTCTTTCTGAACTGAAACACAACATCCAAAAACTCTAACATAGCTGGAGGGAAATCTGGATGTTGTAACATGAACTCTTTTTCATAATCTAAGTATATATCTTGTTCGAGCTGACTTCGAAAAGCAAGAACCCTCCTATCAGTAAGATGGGTAACAGAAGCAATTCCTGTCAGCCCGCGCATAAAGACTTGAGAGCTCACTTTGGCCGATTGATCAGCACCTTTTTCCGCTTTGATAAGGTCAATCAGCACTTGATACCTGCTTTCTTGCGCATCGTATTTCTTATCGATATCTTCTTCTTGTTTAACAGCAACTTGCTTACTACGGTCATGTTCGAGCACCAACTCTTCGATGGTTTTGGTTAGTATGTCATTTCGAGCTTGTGCGTATGCGCGCAATCCAACATTATCTCCCGCTAACATATCTACCCCTCCAACAACCCCCAAACCTGCAAGCTCCGTAGGATTGCTCGCCAGCAAAGTAAGCTCGTTAAATTTGCCGTCTGCCAATCCGGTTTGAAAAAGAGCAGCAATTGTGGCTCCTCCAGCAATGTATTCTTTAGCTCCGCTGGTCGGAGCTGCTGCGAGTGCATCTAGTTTAGGAATAGCGCGTGCATAAGCCACAGCGTAAATAACAGTCATTCTATGCTCATGAAATTCGTTCTCATCTTCGTTCCACAATGGAGGCTTTGCCTCGTTTGCAAGCGTGGTCATCAATCCGGACATGCCACTCCTCAGGGATACAGCACCTCCAGCATCAAGCACACTAAATGACCCAGGATAACCGCCTAAATATGTCGACACATCAGCTGCCGTTATTGCTGGTCCAAACACCACTGCGTCTCTTCTCCCACCAGCATCCACTAGTTTCGCGTATGCCTCGCTCATTTTTTTGAATGTTTCTACAAATGCTTTGCCATGTTCATTCGAAGGGTCGTACTTTGCTCGTTCATTTTGCAACTTAATGCTGAGAGACTGCAATTCGGTTATTTGCGCTCTTACTTTGTCTATTTCGTCGATAATTCTTTGATGCTCGTTTCTAAGTCTTTCAAGTTCGGGATTATCTGCCATGATATCCCCTTTCTTAGCGTCTACTCCCACTTTCACCTTAGGTGGTGTAAGTTTAATTTCGTCAACCAACTCCTTCTTTTTATTCTCCAACGTTCCCTTTTTACTTGGGATTCCAATTTTCTTGTCTTTCAGTTCTTTAATTGCTGCCGCAATCTCAGCAACTGATATCTCTCCAACTGGTCGGGTAAAGGGAATAATGAGTGAAACTTTGTCATATACCTCTTGTCGCACGTCCATCACTCCCTTCAATCTACTTTCTGCACTCCCCGTCGTCGTGCCCTTCCACTCTTCTGCATACTGATTTAAGCCGGGCTTGCCATCTTTACCTTCATTTATATCTGTGGCAAGAGCAATGTTTTTCTTTTGTTGCTCTTTTTCTTTGGTACGCACTTGCCCATTCTGTTTGTCTATGAGCGCCTTTCTAGCCCCCAAAACTTTTTCTTGTTCGTTAAGAGTAATTTGACGATCGCTGTTGATAATTAGCTCAGCCTTTACTTGCACCTGCCCCATAATTACCTCTCTGCGTGCTTGCTGAAACCTGCTGAGCGATTCGACCGCAGTAAGCCTGCGGAATACTTCAGCTCCAGCTGAATTCTGCTCTCTTATAAAATGTCCTCCCAACTCTTCAAATCTACTCCAGACTTCCTGCTGATATTTAACCCCTTCTCCTTCAGGAGTCACCTGTGATCGGTAGTTTCCTTGATTATCAATAAATGCTTCTTCGGGCAACCCGAACATACTTTGTTCGGGAATGTCCATCACCTGGTCGTAGAATATTCTTCTCGCTTCCTTTATTTTTAATAGCTGCTTCTTACTACCTTCCCATCCTCCTGTTGTTATTCCTCCCAGGGCAAAAGTCGTAGGTGGAACAGGGGTGCCAAGTGGAGCATTAGGTATTGGTTGTGGAACACGCAGCTCGCCTGGGTCAATCCCGTACATACCACGCAAATACGCTCTTTCTCCCGCATAATTTGAAGAGCGTTGTATGGTTTGAATCATGCTGTTGCACTGTAGCATGAGTTGTTCAGGGGTACCTGTCTTAAAAAGCTGATCTAATCTATTGATCATCACTGCGAACGGTATCGCAGCAACTGCGCCACCTACAAGCCATGGGCCCATGGTCGTCAGAAGTGCAGCAGGGACCGCAGCAAGCATGCTTGGCACCAACGCCCCCCACGTCTTCATAAAGTAGACAGTAAGCAGAAGTGCCTCTACTGAGGAAACTACTCCTGTGCCCAGGCGTGCTATGCCTGCCAACCTGTCTGCGGGTGTTATCAAGCCCAAATTTACTGCATCAAGACCTCCTGGTTTATACCCATTTTTTGTTATTTCAACGATATTATTAGCGCACTCTATCCGGAAGGCCTCTTCTTCCATGTAGCGCATGGTTTCGTTGTAGCCATCAGCAGTCTGGAAGTACTCTTTAATTTTGTTTTCATCAATCTGCCCTACTGCATTAGGCCCTGCATCAGTCAGAAATGTCCGCACCTGGAGCCATTGATGATACAAATAGCTTGACTTATCATTAAATAAATCAGGATGTGAGCGGCGCAAATTACATAAATTTTCTGCGTGAGTGCGCCAGAATGCCTCCATGGAAGGGTACACTTTCTCGAGTTTGGGGTTCATATCCTCTCTCTTGTCATAATCTTTGCGTCTGCCATGCTCATCAACAACACCTTGTTTATTGTCGACGTCATACACAAATTGATCTCTGCGGATCTGATTGTCTGGAGGAGCCGGATCATTGTTCCTTTTTCGACCAACCAAGATTTCTTTCACCGCTCCACCTGCGCTCCCTGGTGTTCTTTTTATCAAACCCCACATACCACCTCTGTCTCTGAAACCAGGAGTAAAACCATCTTTCTTTTTGTTGCCACCCGAAGAATTGCCAAATTCCGCCATATAGTACAAATATAGTTGTATTGAACGCAGTAATCAAGTATATTTTTCTTATGTCAACTGAGTCGTGGGCGAATGCCCCTACACACAATGCAATCGAGACTGTCGTAAAGCCTCCTAGTGCAGAAAAGGGCATGATTCAGGAATCTGAAAGTGATAAAGCCAAAAGATTAATAACATCGTTGGCAGTAGACTCACATAGAAAGACACAAACCGCAACCGCAGAACAAAAGCAAAACGCTAATTCTGCAGAAACGGCTTTTGGGGTATTGGGTGAGGCCATGAGCGCAGAAATATTTAATAGTTTAGATGAGATCAACGTTGCTGATCCCACGGTTGACTTTACTGCGACAGACGACGAGCATCGTAGATTTGCACCAAATGAGCCTAGACCAAGGTTTAGAGTAGTAAACGGCAGAGCTATTCCTTCGTATGACGTTCGCGCAGGTGGCGTGTCAAGTGAACAACCAAGTGCTATCAAAAAGGGCGAATACGAGATTCATACTGTACATGCACGTCTCCGTACTGCCGAGGGCACAATACAGTACTGTTGTATCCTGCAGGATTCAGATGGTAATAAGGGTCCCCACATTATCGATGAGCAAACGTTCGTTGATAGTTATATCCTCGCGCAACACTCCCAAATCCAGTCTGGTCTGGATAAACCAGCTACCGTGAATCCACGACTAGTAGAACAAGGAGTGAAGGCTGTGCTGAGGCCTATGACTATTGCCTATGCAGAACATGCCAATACGTCAGACCCTAACCATGTGCTTGAACCAGCAAAAGGAGTTGATTCAACACTGCTCGATTCAGAAGCCGGTGACAAACTTCGCCCTTCCAGAGATCAAGTTAAGGGGCTAGCAGTAAGAATGAAAACCTTTGTTGATGCAGACACAGCGAGGACAGGCGACTCTGCTACTATACAAAAATATATTGACGCAATGGAAGGAGGCGAAGACCCCAGCACAGAAGCTATTTTGGAGATAATTAAAGTCGCAGGTAGGCCAAAATTACAGGAGAGACTTACTGATATCGATAAAGATATCGCACAAATCGAGAGCGCATTACGGGCTCCGACTATCACACCAGATAGAGAGAAGGAACTTACTGCTGACAAAGACCAGTTGCAAAAAGAAAAGCTCCTGGTAAAAAATATACTTGCCGGAAAGAAACAGGGCAACACTGTCTTTGAACTTCTGCAAGATGTGCAAGATGGGAGAGGGAGCGCAGATCTCGCAAAACTATTGGGAGATAAGCTAGAAAATATTACTGATCCAGCTGCATTTTTCGAATTGAAGGCAGATGACCTTAAAGACAAGAACTCACTTGCAAGCATTATCCTAAAACATTTTGGAGAATCACGGGGACTGACTGATGAGCAGATGAAAGAAAAAGTTGCCTGGCTCTCTAAATTCTTTAAAGATCATGGCTCTGACATTGCCATGATGGGCATATTTGCACTCTTTCAAATGATGACCACAATGATTGGGGATGCAGCGAAGGGTGCAGGCACTCATTAGTGTCTCTAAAAAAATCACTACACTACCCATGGTGATTGACAGGAGTTATATCTACTGATAGGATGTTCGGTATCGATATAGAAAGATATCGATAGAAGGAAGAGCATTATTACTCGTCGTCCCCAATTTACGAGCGGTAATGATGCTCTTTTTTCTTGTATTAGCTAACGTTCTTTCTTCAAATAATCATGCCAAAGCTTCTGCATGACTTCTGATTCCTTACTCGTCCCCAATTGAGCGGAATTGAATACTTCAATAGTAGTACTCTCTTTTTTGTTTGTCAAGCCTATATTTAATTTCCATCTTGTTATAGGATAACCTATATTATTTTAATAATACTTTAGCTCTTCCTGACAGTCTAATATTTTCATGGAATTTTTTGTGGATAGTTTGGGGAGAAGGCTTTTCTGCTATGTTTTGATTGCTAGACCAGAATGAAGTGTGTCTTCCCTGGTACAATATTTCCCTATGCTCACCTCAGTGGTTAAAAGACTTCGATCGTTCAGTACACGGTCGGAAAAGAATGCGGTTGGCAGGCACATTTTATTCTTTGTTCTCACCCTCATTGTTGTGTCCTTGTATGGATACTATTTTGGTACGTTTGATCAGTCGAGTCATATTCCATTTTTGAAAAAGACCGTTGACCATACTCTTTTTCCTGGCGATCATTTTTTTGATCTCCGGTTCACTCACTATTCGTTTTTCTGGTTTTTATTTATTCCTTTCTACAAACTTGGCGTATTGGAAATTTCTATGTTTGTTGCACATGTTGCAACGGTATACGCCACGATATGGGCTATATGGCGATTGAGCCAGACACTTTTCCGTAACACGCTAAGTTCGCTTATCGCGGTGACGGTGATGATATTCCCGCATTTCGGATTTTCGGGATTCCCCTTTTTTGAATTTAGCATCCTAAACAGAACGTTTGTACTCCCGTTTGAGCTCCTTGCCCTCAGTTGGTATCTCGAGAAAAAAACGCTCCGAGCTGTTCTACTCCTCGGTATTATGTTTAACTTTCATGTGATATCGGTAAACTTCCTTATAGGCATGATACTGTTCGACATCTTGCTGAGGATAAAAAAGTTTGGTGTGGGCAATCTCCTAAAACACCTTTCCTTATTTCTGATCAGTGCGTCACCTGTCATCATCTGGAAACTCTCTGAATCGGGAGTAGGTCTGGCCGCAAATAAGGAGTGGTTTACTATTTTAGATCGCGCAGTGTTTGCACACTTGTTCCATTTCATAAGTTTTGACGTGCCGTATATAAACCTCATCACTCTTGGAGGAGTGTCTACGCTCATTCTGTTTTTTGTATTTAAACACAGCAGGAAGAATGCGCAAAGCGATGCTGATGTGTCTGTTACTAATTTTATGTATGCGGGGATTTTTATATTGTTAGTACAGCTCGTGGCATCCTATATGGCGCCATCGGGAATCATTATTGCGGCCCAGATCACCCGAGTGGGGGTTTTTATGGTGCTCTTTTGCTATCTGTACGGATCTCAGTATGTCGCGAAGTTACTAGATGAACGTAAACCGCACATATTTATAACATGGTTCCTAGGGTTGTTGCTGTCGTTCACACCCATGACATTGCTTCTGTTTTATGCGCTACGTAAAAAGATTGGCAACGTACATGTATCAAGAGTGTTTATCTTACTTACCAGTTTGTTGTACGGCGTAAGTTTGCTTTTAGCTCTTTCCTTTACCTTATGGCGCCCGGGCATACATATTTTCCCACATCAAAATGCGTTTACTGATGTACAACTGTGGGCAAAAGCAAATACGCAAAAAAATGCCCTCTTTATAACACCACCAGAACAATTCTGGATGTACGACACTGAATGGCGTGTGTTGTCTGAAAGATCTACTATCTCTACCCTTTCGGAACTTTTGGAAGGCGCGTTCGACCCCGGGTATATTACCTATTGGAAATCCCGTTTTGAAGATGTTGCTCCCGGAGCCTTAAAACAGTTTAAAAGCAACTTTTATGACAATCTCTCGATTACTAAACATGCGTATTATAGTCTGACCACGGAGAAGCTCATTGCAATCGCTAAAAAATACCATGCTTCGTATATTGTTATTGAAAAACCTCATGTGCATGACCTGCCTATCGCCTATCAAAATGCACGGTTCACGGTGTATCAGGTGAGATAGGCACAACTACAGAATCATATGGTTTCGTGCGATGTGGAGAAAGTTTGCTACACAGTACATGCGGGGTATTGGTATACTATCAGTGTGCAATTTTCTATCATAATCCCTACGCTAAATGAGGCAAAGTATATTGAAAACCTACTTCAGGATTTGAAGCAGCAAGATTCTTCCGATTTCGAAATTATTCATGTGGATGGCAAATCTGAAGATGACACATGCGAGATAGTTAAGAGCTTTAGCTCTAAACTAACTATAACCACCATTTACTCCGACCGGAGAAATCTCTCGTATCAAAGGAATATTGGAGCCGAACATGCGAAGGGAAAATATCTCATTTTCATTGATGCCGATACGCGCTTGTCTCAATTATCTTTTCTTTCCAAACTTTCAACCGAATCTAAACAGTCTCGGAATCTCATATATTTTGCTAAAGTAAGGGTAGCAGAAAAAGATCCTGCTTTACGTCTTGCATTCTCATTGTATAACGACGCTATTGGTGTATCCCAACTGTTTAGTTCGCCCCTACCTACGCAGGGATTGGCAATATTTGAACGGAATTTTTTCTATCATCTCAGCGGATACAAAGTATCTGAAAGACATGAAAAAAAAGTGCTTTTTGCTGAGGATCAAGAACTTCTCAAAAGAGCGCGCGGCGTGGGAGTTACGGGTAGAGCTTTACCTAATATATATTACATTATGTCGCTTCGAAGATACAAAAGGGAAGGATGGTTAGGCGTATTTCCGAAGTTATTATTATCTACGATCGAACAATCTGTGGGGAGATCATTTATTGAAAGCGAGTATGAGATGGGTGGACATTTGTACAATACATAAACATCTTGATTGCAGAAATGTAAGGTTGCATGGGGTATTATTGTTATAATAGAGCTCATGCAATTTTCTATCATAATCCCTACCCTCAACGAGGAAAAATTTGTGGGGGGCATTCTGGACGATCTCGCCAAACAAGACTTTAGAGATTTTGAAGTTGTGCATGTGGATGGGAAATCTGAAGATAGAACCTGTGATGTGGTGCACTCCTATTCAACTAAGTTGCATATTACCCCAATTAGCTGCCCCAAGCGGAACGTCTCGCATCAGAAGAACCTCGGGGCTGAAAAAGCAGAAGGGAAATACCTAGTCTTCGTCGATGCAGACACCAGGATATCAGACCCTCATTTTCTTACCACAATCGCAGAAGAAACGAGGAAATCAATGTATCTGATCTACATGCCAATAGTACGCATCGCTGATCAGGATAGGGTCCTGCAGGCAACTTTCTTCGTATTCAATAAGGCTGTTGAGGCTTCTCGATATTCACCCGGGCCAATCCCTAGTATGGGACTGATGATTTTTGAGAGGGCATTTTTCCACCATCTGCACGGCTATGCATCTTCGCGAAGGCAAGATGGAAATAAACTTTTCTCAGAGGACTACGAGATTCTTATGCGGGCAAAAAAAATGGGTGTGAGTGGATGCGTTATACACGATGCACACTTTCTGTATTCATTACGACGGTTTAAACAAGAGGGTTTGCTGAAAATAGTGCCAAAATATATACTCAGCGGAGTCGAACAACTGCTGGGACGCGAGTTTATTGAAACGAGTTATGAGATGGGTGGGCACCTCTACGATGAGAAGCTTCTTTAGAATAAACTAGATTGATTTGGTAGAGCTAGATATTGAGAGAGTCAGCTCGTTTTTGTATCATCCCTTCTAACTCTGTTTTTGTTGTTGCGTCTTCTGGTTTTTTATCTGTACGGAAACGCTCCAGCCGAGGGAACCGCAAGCTCCATCCACTGGTGTGCAGTTTTGATTGAGTGATTTCGTCTGATCTGATTTCAAGGACGATGTGAGGCGCTACCCACACATCACACCCCATTTCCTTCGCCACCATATATTCTTCTGGTTTATTTTGTACTCTGTACTTAGTGCTCTGTGTCTTCAACTCCTTCCACTCTTCATCAGTCATTCCTGTTCCGATTTTTGCGATGGTGACATATTTCTCTTCTATCTGATCATATACGCCTACAAGTACTGCTCCTATCCCAAATGCCGCTCGCTTACCCTTACCCGCATCATAGCCCATGACCACACAATCTATGGTGTCGTTTACCTTGCTTGAGTAGCTCCGTTTGAGCTTGACCCAGGAGTATTCCCGCGCGCCTGGCTTATAAATGCTGTCGGGCTTCTTGGCCATTATTCCCTCAAGACCATCAGCAATATAGGTGTCGAAAAAGCTCTCTATCTTTGCAGACTCGCTCTCCACTGACATCGGGGAAAGCTTGAGGGTTGTTGAGCTTTCTGATATCACTGTCGCAAGTTTTTTCTTACGCTGTGATAAAGGTTGCGAAAGATAACTTTCGCCATCTACATACAAAAGTTCAAACGTCATAAGGCGGAGGGGTATACGAAGCGCAGCATCGGCAATATCGTGTTTGCGCTTACGCTGCATTGTTTCTTGAAACGGGAGAAACTTGTCGTTATCACTATCATACCCCAACGCTTCGCCTTCAATGATACAGTCATCGCACTGAATATCAGTTTGTATTGCCTGGACGATATCTGGGTACATGTGCGTAACAATTTCGAGACCTCTGGTGAATATTTTCACTGCGTATTTTTCGCGATCAACAGCGTGTCCTTTGTGTTTTTGAATGTGCACTTGTAGTCTGAGCCCGTCATATTTTGGTTCAATAATACATGGACCTATCTTCTCAATTATTTCTGCGCCCGATGATAACCTCTCTGCTTTCATCATCAAAATGGGAGTGCCTACTTCAGGTTTAACTTGTTCAACACCTGTAAGACCATGCAATTTTACTTGTCCACAGATATACCCAAGGTCTGGCCTCACCTGGTACGCCTTTTCGAGCCGCGGTCGTAATGATTTATCGCCAGTGAGCATCCACGACAATGCATCAAGAATGGTGACGTCTGAAGCGCCAAGCCTGAGCCTTCCCACGGGGATTCGGCTCACATATCGACAAGAAAGTGGATCTAACTTGGTAAAAAGCAGTGCAAGAATTTTAGCTTTCGTATCCTGACTCCCACTCCCCGACTCTTCGGTAATCCGTGATAATTCGTTAAAAACGTGCAAGATTGACAAGTCTTCTTGCTCAAATGACGTAAATTCGCTGCGCGCTTTTTCTACAGCTTGACCAACATCACCCACTTTCAAAACTTCACGAACAAAATCTTTGTGATTCATCTGGAGGGCGAAGGAGACGGCCTTCACTACACTTTTTTCGGCCATACCAAACTCAATTCCACTAAACGCTGGTGCGACTCTGCCCTGGAGTAAATAGGGAACCACCGCCATCTCATCGGCAATGAGCTCCGTGAAAAGACCTGCTAATTTCTCGGTGATTGCGAGTCGAGATGAAACAAGCTCCATCTCATATAAATAGTGTGCAAACTGTTTGAAGAGCATAATGAGATTGTTCTCAATTAATTTCGTATCGTGCGCCTTTTGTACTCCCTACTTTGCGAATCAAACCCTTTTCGATGAGCTCGTTTACTTCCCGAAGCACGGTGTCGTCTGAAACATCAGGAAACAACATAGAGAACATTTTGTTTTGCACATATCCTACATCGGTAATATATTCAACCAGTTTTATTTGGCGCTCGGTTAGATATACCTGCTTCCCGCCCATTTTACTTTTGAGTTTTACATCTTGAGAGAGCTTGAGTATTTTCTCACGCACTCTATCGAACTCAACTGCCGCACCGAACACAAAGTACTCGAGCCACGTGGTTAGATCTCCGGCAGATGCTGCTTGGAGGGCCTTGTAATAGCTTTCTGCATCCTTATCATAAAACTCTTCGAGCGAGAAAAATCTGCGCATATCGTATCCACCCAAGACCAAAATGAGGGTGGCTAATATACGAGAGACTCGGCCATTACCATCTACAAACGGGTGGATTCGTGCCATCTCATGATGTGCGATACCTGCCTTGAGGATAGGGTGGATATCATCTCTCGTTGTGCTATTAAGCCAGTAAATGAACTCATTCATATAAAAGGGCACTTTGAGTGGCTCGGGGGGGCGGAACGTAATTTCCCCGGTGTGAGAGTTGCGGATGATGACCTGCTTCTTGCGATAGGTGCCACATAAATCGGGGGTCAGGATCTTATCCATGAGTGTCCTGTGTAGCTTGAGAACTAACATTTCGGTAATCTTCTCTACTTTTCGGTCCTGATCGTCATCAATGATCTCAATAATCTTGCGGTAGTTTATGACTTCTTGGATGTCTCGCGGTCGACCAACTACATCTTTGCCGAGCAAAATGTCTTTGGCATCTTGTAGCCCAAGCTGGTTTCCTTCGATATGTGTGCCGTGGTGTACCTGACGAACAATGGCGTCTTGCCGAAACTCCTTTTCCCACAAGGGGACAACAGGAGCCTGATGGATGACCTCAACTGCTGCCTCAATGCGCGATATCTTGTTGAGTATGGTGTTGGTTATGGTGAATTTGGGGCTAAACATGTGCGCTATTTATTGTACTTTTACCGCACTCCACAAACAAGCCCTTTTGACTTTGGTAAAAATTGAGTACAATGAGGGCATGCGCAAGTCATTCGTTTTATTGGTCATAACATTTCTCCTTTCTTCAATAGTCGTGCTTCGGGCACCACACGATGCCTATGCTATGTGGGACTGCGACCCTAATGGCTTTGCTGGCCCTCCCTCACAACCGAGATGCGTAGAGTCTGACACCGCGACCCAGTTCAAAACACTAAGGGGATGTTTAAGAGGTGAAGATGACTTCCTACAACCAGAGGTGCTTAATATTCCTCCAGGAACAAATCCTTGTGTCGATGACCCTCGGTGGGTTATGCGCAATTTTGCCGCACTCAATTTCTGGAGTGTGGGAAAGCTCCTTAGCCTCGGCGTGCCACTCGTCATTGCGATTGGCGGAGTAGTCTGCTTGGTCTTCATGCTTTTTGGCGCATTTACCTATATCATGTCGGGAGGAGAAGAAAAAAAGATCACAGACTCCATGCACACCATGACCTATGCAGGGCTGGGGCTTGTAGTGATTGTGCTTGGATATGCCATTGTGCGCACTATACTGTTTGTTACTAAGATTAATACTTTCGGTTTCTAACCTATGCAAACAGTCAACGATGTTATGGGCACCATAGCCCCCGGACCATTTGGGGATCTTAACTTTTCGGGTATTGCTTCGTGGGGTGTCTCGCTCTTCTTTTTTGTGGTCGGATTTGCAGCGTTTGTCATGCTTCTGCAGGGCGCACTTAATTGGGTGACCTCAGGTGGTGAAGAGAAGAAACTAGGAGACGCGCGAAAAAGAATAACATCGGCAGCGATTGGACTTATCATGGCTATTGTGCTTTTCACTCTCTGGACAATGCTCGTGGGCCCCATATTGGGTATTTTCAAGAATGGCCTCATCATTGTCCCCACCATACAAAATATGTGTAAGAGGGCGGGTGCTCCTGCCGCCAACATTAGTGAATGTTGCAATCAGGCTGTTCCGCTTAACGCAGGTATGTGCCCATAAGAATCAACAATCTTTTCGGTTAATTGTCAGAGTACCCTTATTGCACTATCTCGTAGATGTGTTGTGCGGTTACTATAAAAACACTCTTCCCTTCTTCTGATGCAGCTACTGAAATGACTGGCTGATCGACAATCCACTGCTTGTCAAATGTTCCCTCCTTATTGGTTGCATAGAGCGCCGTGTGCATTGAATCGTACACATATAACTGTTCAAGATCTGGATCGGTATATAGGGCAGAGATCTTGACTTCGCGATGAGGAACAATAAGCTTGAAGTCTGCTTTGCGCCCTGCAGTTAGTTTTAAGATTGACGTTTCGTTTGATACATAAATTGATCCGTCAATCGTAAAACGTTGATCTGTGGAGAGATTGCCTTGCAGCTCGGGCACAAGGTATGGTCCTACATCTCCAAACGTCTGCTCATCTACGCCGGAGTATTTGAAAATATCGTGCCGCTTGGCATCAAGAAGATAAAGGTTGCCCGTGTAGGCCTTCATATCAGTAATCTCGCCCCATGCTGGATCGGGTTTGATGACCTGCGTCGATCGATCTTCTTCGGCCAGAAAGATGCCATCTTTGGCAGTGAGCACATATGTGTATGTGCCCGTATTAGTCACTTGTGTCGCACCCTTATATTTATCTGATGATAAGACATCGTGAGACCGTGTGGTAGTGTCGACGATATAGATTTTGCCCTGTGCGCTATCAAGTATATAAAACGATGAGTTGCTAAAATCAACGTCGGACGCAGTCGCTTCTTTCGATAGCAAAGCTAAATCGTAATATTCTGAAGGCGCTACATCGGATATGCGCATGACTTCTTTTTCCTTAATATCAATAAGCATTGTTAGCTTGGCTATGTCGTCTGCGTATTTCTTGTGCTCCTTCTCGGGTATATCTTGGAGGATTTTCCGTGCCGCATCAATAGTAAGCTCCACACCAGCGATGTTTACAAATGCCTCGGTATCAGCTTCGGACAACTTTGCTTCGACCTGGCTTTTGATTGATTCAATATAATCGACTTTGACACTCGTATTTCTTGCAGATCCACCAATGTTCGAAAAGGCGAGATAGATAAGAAATACAGAAGGCACCAAGATGAGAAGAATGAGGGGTAACTTCTTGCGAGATGGAACCCTTATCCGTAAAGACAGAAAGCGCGATCTTATCGATGTCATCGTAGTGAGTACCATACCTATCAGATCTGGTACCCTACGCTGTTTGGGAGTTTTGTCTGGGGTGATGCTATCGATCACCAAGGTCTCTTGGTCTTCCGGGTAGGTACTCGTTGTCACGACTTCAGTACTGTCGGGTAGTGGTTCGCTATCTTCGCTCACGCCAATATCGGTGGACACCGGGAGGGAGGTGGTGCTCGGAGCCTCTCTTGTCCCATAACTGATCGCGATAAAACCGCAGGTCGCTGTTTGATCTTCATATGTTTTCATCATTTCAACAACCTCTGCGCTCGTGTAGTGCAAGAAGTAGTAGTTCAAACCCTCTACTCCTCCAATGAGCTCCAGAAACTCGTTGGTCGTAAGTATGTATTCATCACCTCTTTGAGGAGGTCCCTGTGCGGCGCTACCGTTCTCTACTAGCTGCACAATAGCCCCTTCTCGTTTCAGGAAAATGATTCCAGACCCGGTAGTTGCGAGCGTGAGCGTTTGGTCTTTGTGCGTAAGCAGGGCAACGTCGAGCACACTCTCCATGCTCGCAAGAAGATGCTGCGCAGCGTGAGGAGTAAAGGGAGGGGTTTTGGAGAGATCTATATGAAGTTTGTTGATCACACTCTGAATGGCTTCGGTGGTTTTCTGAGACTG
>JAGOLU010000052.1 GCA_017993865.1 Candidatus Woesebacteria bacterium | reverse complement strand
CCGTCTTTGGTGGCAGATTGCCCGACCATGCCATTAGGTGCGCGGTATTTATGTGTGCGGGTATATTTGGTTAGGGTAGAGATATTGCTGTCGACCGTTGCATAGACATCGCCCCCTCTCCCGCCAGCGCCGCCGGCAGGTTTGCCGTAGTTTGGGAAAAAGGCAACTCTGCCATCGCCTCCATCTCCCGCCTCAACTGTAATAATCGCTTCATCGATAAGCATAAGCATATTATATCCTAGTAGACACCAAAGTGTGGGCTGTTGTGGTGCTCTAATAATTGTTGATCATTAGTTGGAGGTTGCTCCTGCATATTCACGCTTGACTTTTGAGCTCAATTGAGCTTACAATGAGGCTGAGAAGGAGGTGAATATAAACTATGGCAGTAAAATTTTATGATGTTAAACTCCGCAAGGAAGTACACATCGACGAAAAAAACGTAGAGACGGTAGAGTACAAGCGTGAAACCAAAGACGGTAAAACACAAGTCCGTTACGCGCTTCGTGCAAAAACGACCGATGGTCGAAACCTCACAAAATTTGTGAGTAAGGTCGATTACGACAAAATGAAATAATTCTTTTGAAGGTATAGCCCTCTCTCCAGGTAGCAAATGCTATTTGGTGGGGGGGTTTTCTAATTACTCGCACTCGTATAGTGCCGAAGAGACCACTTCCAAAACCTGCGAGAAAGAAGCAGAAAAACCATGGTCGTGATCAATAGAATGCAGATTTCATTCAACGTGGCCTTGCCGGTGAGCGCCTTGAGTGGGACCATGAGCGCAATAGAGAAGGGGAATGTTAGAAGCGCTATGGTAAGGCCTATCTCGCGGTAAAACTCGTACGGATACCGCGACGACATATTGAAGTTGTATAAAAGCTCAATAATGTTCTCCATGGTAGGGAACCAGATGAGCGTAGTCGCAATAATAAACCAAACACTGTAGATCAGTAGTTCACTTGCCATGAGTAGCGCAACAAAGAAAAATATGTTCCAAATCGACGGGATAATGATCATCCCCGAACCAGCAAGGTAGGCAAGTGCCAGGACGCCAATTACCACACGCACCAGGGTGGTGGGATACACGAGCCCAAATGATATTGAGTATTGATCATCCATTGGCTTGAGCAATATGCTGTCAAGCTGACCCCTGTTTATCACCTCAGGAAGCCTGTCCATATTTTTTGCAAAAATGGTGTGGAAAAACCCCAGAAAGACTACTTGTACCGCTCCAAGAGCGAGAAGCTCATTCGGAGTATACCCAAACACCGTGCGAACATTGCGCGTCGTGAGAAATATGGTTGAGAAAATGAGCAAGCTCCAAAGTGTGGTAGAGAGCATCATGCCTATTGCATTGATTCTGAACATCCCAAGCAATTTAAACGCAATACGCGTTTGGAAAATATAGACTCTGATGTATTTGCGAATTGATTGCATAGGGCTAACTACCAGAAGCGGTATATATACGAATACCTCTCTTCCAAATAAATAAATAGAGAATGGTTGTACCTATGAGCCACAGAATCTGTTGAAGGAGGAGCGGCGCTATATCTGCAGGAATCACCTGACCGGTGAAAAAGAGGGTGGGGACATAAATAATGGAGGGAAACGGGGTCAGGAAGGCAAATTGCTCCAGCAACCTAGGGAAAAGATACAACGGCATATTAACGCCGCCAAGGATAATAAGTATGACCTCATACGCATTATGAACGAGTTTTAGATCGTAAAACCAAAACGCCAAAAGCCCGAGCAGTATCTCGATATTTGAACAAATGAAAAATCCGAGGATGCTTGAAATGACACCAAGCCCAAAGAGAGCTCTATCATGACCAATATCTATGATGTGCGGGAATAGTAAAGCGAGTACTCCTATTACTACAACACCATAAAACCCCTGAACAATACGGTAAGGGATTTCGTTAAAAACGACATTGTACCAATAATATGATTGGGGTTTGAGCAAGTATCGCGACATTTCACCATTTTGAATATCTTTATGCATAATGTGTTCTTTCATGTGTGAAACCACCAAGGAATTAAGCACCACAATGGTAATGTAATAGCTGACAATCTGACTTGTGCTAAAAAGCTTGCCGAGCTGTGGGTTATCCTTCAGCGCAATAACCCAGTACATACAAATTAAGCTTGGCACGAAAATAGACATGAGGAACCAAACCACGCACTTTGAGCGAATGTAGGTAACTTTATGCAGCGAAAGGAGAAATAGTCGGAATAATCGCATAGGTATTACTGTCTTTTCTCAAAGATCTCCCGTATTATCTCCTCAATATCTGGCTCCTGAATATTGATGTCGTCTACCGGAAAATCATGTAAAATTTTGCTCGCCGCATGCTGTACATTTTTCGTTTCAACACGAATGCGAATCGAGCTTCCGTCAAAAAGCTCTATTACGCCAAATTTTTCGATTGCTTCCTGACTAATAGGCTTCTCGAATACGATTGAGAGCACCTTATAATCCGCATGGTTACGGGTGAGCTCTGTAAGCTTGCCGTCATACACAAGTTGGCCCTGGTTAATCATTATTATCCTTTCACAAAGCTGTTTTACGTCGTCCATATAGTGACTCGTGAGGATAATAGTTGCGCCAAACTTTTTGTTGTAATGGGCCACAAAATCTCGCAAGTGCTGCTGCATAACAACGTCGAGCCCTATTGTTGGCTCGTCGAGAAATAAGACTTTGGGCCTATGCAAAAGCGCAGCGATTAGCTCACATTTCATACGTTGACCTAAGGAGAGCGTGCGAGGCGGAAGGTGAACGATATCTGATACCTCAAACAAGTCCATAAGTTCTTTAAGCGTGTGTTGGTATTGTGCCGTGGGGATATCGTAAATCTCTTTGTTTAATAAGAACGAGTCATTCACGGGAAGTTCCCACCACAGTTGCTGCTTTTGACCCATGACTAGCGATATCTGGCGCAAAAAAGTATGATCTCGCAAGAATGGGTCATACCCAAGAACTCGTACCGTACCTAAGGTCGGGTAGAGGAGTCCGGAGAGCATTTTGAGTGTGGTCGTCTTGCCCGCTCCGTTGGGACCGATGAATCCCACAAGTTCACCTTCTGCAATCTCAAAAGAAACGTCTTCAACCGCCTTTTTATCAACATGACGAGGAAACAATATTTTTTTGAACGAGTCCAGAGCTGAGGGAGACTGTGCCGATTTCTCACGCACCGAAAACGACTTAGAAAGCTCCGACACCTGTATTTGGGCCATATCGGGTCATTATAACAGGAGATCTGAGTGGTATGACTGGGTCTGAGGCCATTTACTGACTATTAACTTTCTTTCTCATGTACAATATTCTTTATATGAACAAAAAATTAATCGTCATCTCAATCGTTGCTCTTGTTGGTTTTGTGGTGCTCGCATACTTTTCAACAAACGAACCGGCTCAGACGGCATTCCCAGAACAGGCTCAGTTACGGCCCAGTGGCGCCTCTGATTCGGCGAAGCTCGGAGATCATCCTCAGGGCGCTGGTAAGCACATTATGGTCGAATACAGCGACCTCCAATGCCCCGCGTGTAAGTCGGCCCACGACTATTTGAAGGCAGAAAAACAAAAAGATCCAGCCTTTGCAAAAATAATGGATGAGCAGTTCACGTTTGTATATCGGCACTTCCCCCTCGTCAACATACACAAGAACGCCGATGTCGTCGCGCGCTCCGCAGAAGCTGCCGCGATACAGGGGAAGTTCTATGAGTTTATAGACCGAGCATTTGCTACCCAGAGCGAATGGGCCGAAAGCGACAAAGCTCGCGAACTTTTTGTAAACATTGCAACAGATCTTGGTTTGGATACAGACAAGTTTGACGCAGACATTGATTCGCAGGCAGTTACTGACAAAATTGGGGCAGATATTCAACTCGGAGAACAGGCAAGAATTGAAGGAACACCCACTTTCTTTATCGACGGAGAGAAGATAACGGGCTTTGGTAGTTTTGATGAATTCAAGAAGATCGTTGTCGATTCTGTGCAGAACTAAATTACTCCTATGATAGTTGCCGTTTCTAGTATCAAGGTGCACTATGAAGTGGTTGGCACAACGGGTCAGCCTATACTTCTGCTTCACGGGTGGGGCGGAACGCACAAAAGCCTCGCCACACTAGCCCGCAGCCTTCTAGAAACGAGCACGTGCTATCTCATTGATCTGCCAGGCTTCGGCGAGACCTCAAATCCGCCACCTACATGGGGCATTGGTGAATATACCGAGTTTCTCAAGTCTTTCGTTGACGAAATAGGTATCCTTACACCTATTTTTATCATTGGGCATTCGTTTGGCGGTGCCCTTGCCCTCTCGCTCGCCGCAAATTTTCCAGATCTGGTGTCAAAACTCGTAGTGTGTGCGCCCTCATGGCGTAGGAATAGAAAATCTCACGCATCACCGCGCCAAATATCAAGACTGCTGCACACCTATCCACTGGTCAGGAAAATTCTCTACAAGATCTTGTTCCCCCGCTCGGATATGCTACAAAACCCCCAACTGGAAGAAAATTTCAAGAGAATTGTCACACAAGATCTTGCCGACGTCGTGCAAACTATCCATCAAAAGACGCTCATTCTGTGGGGGAGAGAAGATACCTACGTTCCCTATACCGATGGGCAGCTTCTCCATGAATATATGGGGCAATCGATTTTAAGCATTTTCCCCGGAATGCGACACGATCTACCTATCAAGCATAGCGACATGATCGTATCGTCGATCAGCACATTTCTGACCACACAAGCATCTTCGTAAATGCTACAATCTTTGTATGTCATTGAGTATCCTTGTCGTCGCCATAGGGTTCTGTATAACCATCGTATACCTCATTAAGCACGCATACGTGTTTCAAATCAAGGAATATCGATTCGACCGTATCCGTGCACGGATGGAAGATGTGGGAGTCTTGAGTTTTTTTTACAACCTCGATATTCGCATCCCAAGCAAAAAAAAACCCCGAAATATCGGATTGCTGCTCATAGGCTCAATCATTCTCACCGTCATATCGGCGCTATTACCTCAAAATGTGTGGGTTGGGGTGCTGCTTATCGTGACTGCACCCATTTTTGCTTTTATTTTGATCTCAATCGGTGTGCTCATCACCCGTTTGCCCGTAGCACTGTACCGACGAAACATCATCCACAAGGCTCGCACATCGCTCGAATACACCCGCCCAACCGTCATCGGTATCACAGGCTCATATGGTAAATCAACCCTAAAAGAATATTTGTTCACACTGCTCTCGCACTCGTACAAGACGGCAAAGACCGACCGTAATCAAAACACTGCGGTAGGAGTCGCTCTTTCTATCTTAAAAAATCTCACCAAAGAGACGAAATATTTTGTTGCAGAAATAGGTGCGTACAAACAGGGTGAGATCGATGAGGTTGTCCGGTTCACCAATCCAAAGTATGCGGTAATAACAGCGATTGGCTCGCAACATCTGAGTCTGTTTGGTGACAAAGAAGCACTTTTCAAGGCCAAAAGTGAAATTGCGTTGAAGCTACCCAAAGAGGGAAGATTGTTCATCCCCTCCAACATGGACAAAATGCTCAAACTTCGGTTGCAGCGCCTCGTGAGTTGCCCGATTGAAGAATATGAGGTGGTTCCGCACGACCCACACGAAAGCGCAGTGCGAGGTGCGGTGGCGGTAGCGCGGCACTTGGGCGTGCCAGAAAACATTGTGCAACGAGCCTCGACTGATCTGATACGTCCCAAGCATCAACTCGCACAACATCACTCAAGAGGGTATGTGTATATTGATTCCTCATACTCATCAAATGCCGAAGGGTGTATTGCTCATATGCAGATGCTCAGAAGTATCAAAAAGCCCAAAAAGCTCATGCTCACCAGCGGCATCATTGAGCTGGGCAGACACAAGAAGGATATTTATAGAAAGATTCTGCAAGAGTTCCCCCCTCATACTACTATGTATACCTCAGATAAGATGCTCAAAGATGTTGCACGCTCATCCCAGTCTCGACATATTATTTACAGTCCAAGCCATGCCAAGCTGACTGCGATGGTCGAAAAGGTGTTGGATAGCGAGAGCGCAATTCTTATTGAAGGCAGGTTTAGGTCAGACTACATCGCAGACATTGTTGGCGAAGGCTCACCTTCTTCATTCTGAATGGAAACCATATCCTGTTCGAGTGGTTCGACAAGCTCACCATAAACTGAGTCGAGAACCCCTTCTCACCCTCAAATACGCTATACTACCCTCATATACGCATTGTTCCGTTATCCTTATGAGTAAACTCATCGCCCTCGACCTAGCGAGCCAAGAAACATTCCTAGACTCAAAATATGCCCTACAGGCGCTACTTTCTCATGGCATGTGGGATGGAGATGCCTCGCGCACTCGAGTGATCGATTTTGTGAGCCGGTCCGTATACAATGTCGGGGCAAACTCGCCACCCCAACACGTTTCCTTGTTTTTCTCGGGGAGAGCAGCGCTCAAAATACTCCTCCATGAGCTTGAG
>JAGOLU010000051.1 GCA_017993865.1 Candidatus Woesebacteria bacterium | reverse complement strand
GATGGGCCTGTTGAGAGTTGGGAGAGGGTACGGTAATGATCTGTAGATCATGCATAAATTGTGTTACGATGTAGTCTGTATGAACACAAACACGCTCGTCGACCCTTACACCCATGCGAATAAACTTCCGCACAGTCTTGAGATGGGTGTTGTGCAGGAGGATACCACCCTTAAGACTATTCTTCTTACGTTTGCCATAGGGGTGATTGTAGGGGGGACCGTGCTCGTGACGGTCACCAGTCTCTGGAGGATGCACCTCAAATCCAAAAAGAGTGCTGAGATTGCTAGTGCATCGCTTACGAATGCACGCGCTGGATGCAACATAGGTGAAACCGTAAGTGCAGTCAAAAAGTGCGCCTATATCATCGTTCAAGAGCGAGCACACGGGTCGGGGATTAGCATTGGGAAAGGTTACATTGTCACGAATAAACATGTGGTCGAAGGCGGCACCACATTCTCCACCCGCATTGGAACGGAAGTCGTTCCACTCGACTTGGTGAAGTCTTCGGATACAAATGACATTGCCCTTCTCAAAGCGAGAACAGATTTGCCTGTCTGCCCATTTTTCACCAGTGACAAACTCGCACAAGCCGAAGAAGTATTCGCCGTCGGGTGGCCTAAGGAGCGCGATCAGATAGAACCTGCATTCACCCGTGGGGTATTCTCTCGTTTTAATACACAAACTGACAATATTAAGTATGTTCAAACTGATGCGGCGATAAACCCTGGCAACTCGGGAGGCCCACTTATTAACGAGTGCGGCATCGTCGGCATGAACACCGCAAAGTTTAGTTGGTTTGATAAAGAAACTCCGATCGAAGGCTTTGGCTTAGCTATGCCCATTGAGCTTGTGCTAGAGCTTGTGCGAGAACTACAGAAATAATACAAATTATGGTAATCGGACCCTAATACTCACCGGACAATGATCGGATCCCATCACTTCTGGATGTATTTTTGCTTCAGTCACTCTATCTTTTAGCGCAGCGGAAACGAGCACATAGTCAATCCGCCAACCAACATTACGTGCTCGTGCGCCGCCCCACTGTGCCCACCACGAGTAATGCCCATTCCCTTTGGTAAATAATCTGAACGTATCAATAAACCCAGCGTCTATAAATTTCTGAAATCCTTCGCGCTCCTCTTTCGTAAATCCTTTGTTCCCCTCATTTTCTTTGGGGCGTGCAAGATCATCAGGAGTGTGGGCTACATTAAGGTCTCCGCAGAAAACGACCGGCTTTTTCTTCTCTAATTCTTTGCAATAGGCGAGACACGCTGGATCCCATTGTTTGTGGCGGAGCGGTATGCGTGACAAATCATCTTTTGCATTTGGCGTGTAAGAGGTTACCAAATAGAGCTCGGGATATTCTGCAGTAATGATACGGCCTTCTTCGTTGGGATGACCATATCCATCGTGCACGAGATTATATTTCTTTGCAATGTGTGCCGGAAGATTATTCGTCACCGATAATGGTTGCGTTTTGCTGAAGATTGCCGTCCCCGCGTATCCTTTGCGTGTGGCAGGGTTCCAGCATTCTTTATACTCTGCAAAATCAATGGGGAGTTCTTGCCGTTCGGCTTTAATTTCTTGCAGACAAATCATGTCTGGAGAGTATGTATTGATGAACGTTTGGATTGCGCCCTTGCGCATGACCGCGCGAATACCATTCACGTTCCAGGAGAAAATGGAGTAATGCATGGGGAATAGTATAAACCACGAGACTCGAGACGTGTAACACAAAACACATATATTGTCTTGTCATGCTTGTCGGCTCCGTCGGCAGAGAAGAATCCTTACTGATTGTCATTCTGGCTTGTCCAGAATCCGATTCTGGATGCATTCCGCTTTGCTCCATATACCAGAATGACACACAAATCTTCCCAACTACAATCCTCGGTGCTTTTGGCCTTGAAAACCTCAGAGAGAGAGAGTATTATGAGCCTGTTATTTGTTTTATTTCGACGTATGACAAATGAAACTTCAGGCTCCGGCCCAGATCAAGTGCTAACACATTTGCCAGGTGGTTTAACGGAGACGATCCACATCGTCGCTAAGCCTGGCCAAAGTCCTGCGTTTGGGAAAGCAGAAGCGGAAGGGCCGTTAGTAATCCCAGAGCAACTCATGAGAGAACTTGATTATTTAGCTGAGCTTGGCGATCAAATAGGAGAACAAGTCCGCGATACTAAAGCGATGCTACTTGCCGCATCAGAGCGACGTATTGTACTCAGTCCAGCAACTCGACATCTGCTAGAACAGATGAGACCTGCAGTAGAAGACGGGATGGAAGTTAGATTATTGGGTGAATTACGTGAGGTGGGGAAAGTAAAAACAGCTATTTATCAAGACGGTGTAGCAATCACAGCTGATCAAATGGTTGATCTAAGAAGCAGGGCTGACACTAAAACACCTCCTGTCGGACCGGAAGATACAAAGTAAAAACAAAGTAGTCCAATCCAGGTTTCACTTCCCGACGTCTTACATCGACAAGCTTTAATTCGCGTGTTTGTGGGATATCATAATACCTTTTGCGCCGTAATCTGCGGTGATCTTGTCTTTCGGTTGTAATTCATTTTCCACAATGAGTGACGCAATCTCGTCAAGTACTTCTTCATTAATCACTCGTTTCAGTGGCCGTGCTCCGTAGACGGTGTCAAAACCTTTGTCCATCAAATACTTCTCTAATTTCTCTGTATAGGTAAATGAATATCCTGCTTTTTGCAATCTTTCTCCAACCTGTGCAAGTTGGAGTTTCACAATCTCCTTCATCATGATTTTATTCATCGGGTTAAACACTACGATACTGTCGAGCCGGTTGATAAACTCGGGTTTAAAGAAAGTTCGTACAGTGTCGATCACTTTCAGCTCCACCATCTCGCGAGTAAATTTCTCCACTGCATATGCATCGGAGCCAAGGTTGGACGTCATGATTATGATCGTGTTACGGAAACTCACCGTTTTCCCTTTGCCATCGGTAAGTCTGCCATCATCAAATATTTGCAGGAATGTATTGAATATCTGTGGATGAGCTTTCTCAATTTCATCTAGCAGGACCACACTATATGGCTTGCGCCTCACAGCTTCTGTCAGCTGTCCGCCTTCTTCATACCCCACATACCCCGGAGGTGAACCGATGAGGCGGGCGATAGAGTGTGATTCAGCATATTCGCTCATATCAATGCGCACCATATTTTTCTCATCATTGAAAAGGCTTGTAGCGAGTGCACGGGCTGTCTCTGTTTTTCCAACGCCCGTTGGGCCAAGGAACAAGAATGAGCCAATGGGTTTATTCTCGTCAGCCAAACCGGCGCGCGACCGCTTGATAGCTCCGACCATCTTGTCGATAGCCTCGTCTTGGCCAACTACTCGTTTTTTCATCTCTACCCCCAGATGTGCAACCTTTTGAGATTCGGTCGCAAGCAGGCGAGATTGGGGGATACTGGTCCATTTCGCCACGATATCTGCAACATCCACATCAGTCACTTGTTCGCGGAGTACCTTGTCTGCATCAGGGATTTTCTCCCACTGTTTCTGCAGCTCTGCAATCTCTTTGGTTATGGCAGGGAGATCGCCATACTTAATTTGTGCGGCTTCGTTGAGCATAACCTCCCGCTCAGCCTTTTCAAGCTCAATCTTCTTTTTATCAAACCGAATACGCGCATCTTGAAGCTTGGTGATAATTCCTTTTTGTTCAACCCACTTCGTGTGAATAACATCAAATTGTTTTTGCAATGTATCGCGCTCGGACTTCAATTTATTTTGTGTTTCTTTTGCACTTTCTTCACGTTTCAACGCAGCAAGCTCGATGTCTATCCGTGTAATTTGACGCTTGAGATCATCAAGCGAGGAGGGCATGCTATCGACCTCTATCTTTGCTGCCGCAGACGCTTCGTCAATCAGGTCAATCGCTTTGTCAGGAAGATAGCGGTCTGCGATATATCTCACTGAGAGGTTAACTGCCGCAATGATTGCATCATCTGCAATTTTGATTCCATGGTGCACTTCGTACTTTTCCTTAATTCCACGCAGTATTGCTATGCTGTCCTCAATGCTTGGCTCCTCCACAAATACGGGTTGAAACCTTCTCTCCAGAGCTGGGTCTTTTTCGATATATTGTCGATATTCACGCACTGTGGTTGCGCCTATGGCATGAAGGAGTCCGCGGGCAAGTGCGGGCTTGAGCATATTACCCGCGTCAACTGCACCCTCTGCATTCCCGGCGCCAACAATAGTGTGGAGTTCGTCGATAAACAGAACATATTGTCCTTCTGATTTCTCAATTGTCTCAAGGACTGCTTTTAGTCTCTTCTCAAATTCTCCACGGAACGCCGCCCCTGCGAGCATAGCGGCGAGATCAAGAGAGAGAATGGCTTTATTCCGAAGTGAGTTCGGCACATCCCCATCAATAATCCGAAGGGCAAGACCCTCCACAATTGCAGTTTTGCCAACACCAGGATCACCCAGGAGAACAGGGTTATTTTTCGTCCTGCGAGAGAGAATTTGGATTATTCGACGTACCTCAGTATCGCGCCCGATCACGGGGTCAAGCTTCCCCACTTTTGCCTGTTCGGTAAGGTTAATGGTATATTTCTCTAATGGGTTTTGTACTTGTTGGTCAAAAGGATTTTCCATAATTAGCAGACTAACTTATCAACTGCTAATCATTGTAATAGCTGTGTCAACGTGTGTCAAGTATAAAAGATCACCCTTGAATTTAGGACGCAGTGTACGATAATGGGAGGTTCACAAGCCACTGAGAATTTTTACCTAATAAATCCACATGCAAAAACATACACCCGGTTTCTTCTTTGCTTGCATTGCCTTCGTACTAGCGGTTGCAGTGAATGCACATTCTTCAACAATATACGCTGCAGAGACTGAATTCTATTCTGTGAAAGTCATTGGTACAGAAAACACAAAACAAGTCAGAGTGGAAACGGTAAACAAAAAAGGCAAACAAGAACAATTTGTGGTAGATACACTTTCGGACAGATATATTTCAAGCCCACAGTATGTGGTCGGGGATAGACTCATTGTTTCGGTTACTCAGGCTCAAGGAAAACGTGTTGTTTCGATCATCGAGAGAGACCGCACTATTCCCTATCTTGTTCTGGCTGCCTTGTTCGTAGCCACTGTAGTCGTTGTTGGCAGGTTACAAGGCGGCATTGCCATAATTGCGATGGCACTTTCGTTTATGCTCCTCGTTACGGTTACTATACCTCAGATCATTGCAGGAGTAGACCCCATTGTCGTTTCTCTTCTTACTGCCCTCATAATCGTCCCGCTCACGTTTTATTTGAGCCACGGTCTCAACCAAAAAACCAGTTTGGCGATCTTAGCGACACTCATAGCACTCGCGATCACTGGGTTCATGTCTGCATTTTTTACCCAGATCACTCCGCTCACCGGATACGCATCTGATGAAGCTGCCGCGATAACTCTCCGGTTTGGAGATATGCTCAAAATGTCAAATTTGCTCATTGCAGGAATGATCATAAGTAGTATGGGTATTTTGGATGATGTGACTATTGCTCAAATTGGGATAGTTCAGTCCTTGCATAAAGCCAAACCAAATATGCATGCACGACAACTCTTTTTAGAGGCGATGAAACTCGGGCGTGATCATATCGCTTCTCTGGTAAATACGCTCATTCTCGTATATGTCGGCGCAGCGCTCCCCATGTTTCTTTTGGTGTACAAATCAGATGCACCGCTGTGGGTGGTGATTCAGCGAGAGGTAGTGGCGGAAGAGATTGTTCGCACGCTTGTATCGAGTGTTGGCATTATTCTTGCGGTTCCGATCGCGACCACCTTTGGCATTAAATGGGGGAGGAAAAAGAGAGGGTTTTTGCAACGAGAGAAGCTTTTTTGACTATGCTTCGTTTAGACACACTGTTTCACCATCGAAACTTCTCTCTATCGCATTTCCCCCATAAACCCTTCTTCTCGTTTATCGCGGTTTGTTGAAGCGCGGTTATATAATCTTTATATTTTTCATCTTGCTGGAAAATATATGCTCGAGCGAAACCCTCCCCAATAAGATACCCATTCACGAAAAGCTTTTGAGAGGGGTTTGCACGATCGGGCAGAAATATGAATCGCAAAAGGCGCTTATATTTGTCTGTGTCTTCCTTGTCTTTCAGCAAGAAAACATATTTATTGAGCAGCAGTTGTTCGACCCGGGCCTTGGCATCTTTGCCATAACATTCTTCTCTGATATGGAGATCTGGGTGAGAGAGTTCTGGCGTGTCCATGCTGAGAAATCGAACCTCCCTGTCTTCGTTTATGGTGATCGTGTCCCCATCTGAAACCTTAGTGACCAGCCCATATTCGGTAAACTCATCGTCATCTATGTCGAGATAGTATTTATTGTCGATGTGTGTGGGAGGGGTGAGCCAGGTGAAGACAGGGGACCTAATTATGAACACAAAAAAGACTAAACAAGACATAACAAGTAGGGGCCGAGCAAGCTGTTTTATGAAGGTCATACCATAGATTATAGCGTTTTAGGATGATACAATAGGAAGAAATACCGGGACGTAGTTCAGATGGTAGAACGTACGCTTTGGGAGCGTAAGGTCGCGAGTTCAAGTCTCG
>JAGOLU010000050.1 GCA_017993865.1 Candidatus Woesebacteria bacterium | reverse complement strand
GAGACATCTGACTTCTGGATGAGTAGTTCATACAGGGTGAAGACACCAATGAGTTGATTTTCATTGTTTACTACATACACGCATTGGATATCCTCCAAATCATTACGCGCGTCTCGCACCTTGTTGATAGTCATCCCCACGGTATCTTGTGGTTTCACCGTGAGAAAGTCGCTGCTGACCACATGGCCTACCGGTGTTTTCGCCAAACCCATAAGTCGTTTGATTTCGTGTTGCTGGGTGCGATCAAGTAGACTAATAATTTTATCTCTATCGTTGCGGCGTAGGGTGATTAGTGCGTCTACCGCTTCATCTGTTTCTAGTTGTGCGATGATTGATGCCGATTTGGGAGGTAAGAACGATCGCAACAACCCCGCTTGAGACCAGACACTCAGGTTACTGAATACTTCTGCAGCATAGACATCTTCGAAAAGATTGATTATCCTTTTTACATTTCGGGTGCTCATCGTGTCGAGGTGACCGGCGAGATCCTCGGGTTTGAGTCGCTTGAGCCTTGTGTCAGATTGCTTCATAACCACCTTCCCTCGAGCAAGCTCGACGGGGGCAACATCTGTCCATGCGAGAAACTTGGGCATCATTTCTTTTCCCAACATCCGAAGCGACTTGCTAAAAACATCCTCGAGCCCGAACCATCTGAGCACTCCAAGGGCTCCCACATCTACACCCGAGATATGCAGCTGAGGTTGCTGGATAAACACAACATCGTTTACTCTGACGATATTGCTCCCATTAATGTCAATTATCTGCTGATCATTGATATTTTTTCCCACGAACAACTCGTTTTCTGCCAACTCGGTAGGTACGAAGTTAGCATCTATGTGAATTCTGCCGCCTATCCTTTCTACCGCAGAGTAAGGGATAAAAATTTTCTTCCCGCTCTGTTTTTTGACGAACAATTTAGTGACGACAGCCGCGGGGGAAACTTGAAAAACAAGGTCGTCGAGAACACCGATGAATAGATCTCCGGCGAGTATCGTTTTTCCACGAAGTTCAGAAAAATAGAGCATTAGGGTGCAAAAGACGAATATCGCATCGTATGCGAATCCAATTGTATTATATACTCAAGTTTGCTAGAATTTCCGCGGCTTGTCAAGGAGTAAATGGATTATGACAATGCGCGCGCCTAGTTCATCGGTTAGAACGCTGTCCTGATAAGACAGAGGTGCATGGTTCGATTCCATGGGCGCGCACTGAGAACAGAAAAGGAGCGGATGCGAAAGCTGGTTTGGTTGTTTAGCTCAGTTGGTAGAGCGCTTCTTTTACACAGAAGAGGTCGGGGGTTCGAGCCCCTCAACAACCACTGTGTTTGAAAAAATCTGCTTATGCAGGTATACTATCCACTCTAGTAACATTATTTCTCTATGACACCTCTTCCAAAGCGAAAATTTTCAACCATGCGCTCGGGCAAACGAAAAGCCGCTCGTTCTACCGCCCTTCCTATGCTTGTAGTATGTAAAAATTGTGGAGTAAAGAAAATCCCTCACATTGTCTGTAAGGCCTGCGGAAAGTGAGTTCAATAAAATCTCTACAGATTCATCCTTTCGCTACTCGCTGCATTTATGATATTATAGAAGGCTATGAATGACGAAGATTCAATGGGGCATGTTGACCCTCGACACAAACAAAGAACTAAGCTGGTTCAACAGCTCTACTCGTATAGCTTCGATCCAAAGTTCATATATAAACTCAACAGGGTTTCTGAACTTCAGTTTGAGCACGTAGTTCAAAACATACCCAAAATCGATATGCTAATTGTGAGCCATGCACCAAAATATCCCATCGATCAAATCGCCAAAGCCGATCTCGCCATACTGCGACTCGCGATATACGAACTGGCAATTGAAAAAAAAGAGCCTCCCAAAGTGATAATTAATGAGGCAGTGGAACTCGCAAAAGAAATGGGTAGTGACAGATCATTTGCCTTCGTTAATGCTGTTTTGGGAGCAATAGTAAGCGAAACCAAGGTCTAAAGATCATTACATTTATATCTAACTATGACAGAACATTCTTTCGAACCATTATTTAAAACGATTGGTGTTTCTGTTGAGGATCATGAACTTATGCAGAATGTGTTTGTTCATCGATCCTATCTAAACGAACACAAAAACTATCATCTGCCTTCCAATGAGAAACTAGAATTTTTGGGGGATAGCGTTCTCTCACTTATTACTTCTATTTATCTATACAAAAACTACCCTGATCTGGGTGAAGGTGAATATACTGATATTAAAGCATCTGTGGTACGGATGGAGAGTCTAGCTGAAGTCGCTATAACTCTGGGTCTTGGCAAATACTTACTTCTTTCAAAAGGTGAGGAATCTAATAACGGCCGCCAGAATACTAACATTTTGGCTGATTGCTTTGAGGCATGCATTGCAGCTGTGTTTTTGGACAAAGGGTTTGACGAAGCGTATACATTCGTCAGTACGTTCTTATTCCAAGACAGACTGAACCATATTGTTGAAAATAAGCTGTATCTTTCGCCCAAAAGCCATCTACAAGAGATCGTACAAGATCAGTTCAAGATGCTCCCCGTATACGAGATTGTGAGCGAAAACGGACCAGAACATAACAAACTATTCCAGGTTTCAGTCACCATCAATGATGAGCTGTATGGTACGGGAGAGGGCAAATCTAAAAAACATGCTGAAGAACAAGCTGCCCGACTTGCCCTAGAAAAGTTGCTGAAGAAATGATATAATGAACTCATAATCAACTAATACACCTATGGCAGCAACAATTCGACTCATGCGCTTTGGCAAAAAAGGACAACCATTTTATAGAATCGTTGTTCTTGATAAAACTCGTAAACGCGACGGTGCTTATATAGAGGCTCTGGGAACCTACAACCCAATGACCAATCCTCGCACAATTGAAGTTAATCAAGAGCGACTCAAGTACTGGAAATCGGTCGGTGCACAACTCTCAGACGGATTTCAGAAACTCAACATCAAATAATCTCCCAAACCCACTCAGGGTAGGATTCCAACTTCGATAATCTTAATTCTTGTGATCAAAAGATGGACCCTGCAGGTTCGTAATCCTCATCTACGGGAGCAGCATTTTGTGTAGCATAGTACAGATCTATATTGGCGCTGTTGATATAGCTATCGAAATTCTCTTTGTCCTTGGTGGTGAACTGAGCAGCAGAAACATTCACGTTCGGGGCTGGTGCGCCGCCCTCACTCATGCTGTAAAGCTTAAAGGCGAAGTCGACATCGTATACCTGTCCTTTCCCCTCTTGATCTGTGGTAACGGTAATTTCGTTCAGAGTCATAAACCGAGCAAACTGAAACTGATAGCGCGATATGATATCTTCAATCCCTTGAGCAGTGAGCACAGCAGATGCTTTAAGTAATGCGGTGCTGTCGTCTGCCTGAGCACTCTTAGTTTTGGTGGGCTCTCCCGGCACCCCACTACTCGCAGGCGCGAGTTCTATCCCTGTCTGTTCGTAGAACGATTCCATAAGCGCATAGGTATCAAACGTATTGTTGTTTTGTGGCACTTGTCTTTTGATGATCGTGCCGTATACGAGTCTATCTTGCTCAGATATTTTAGCATTCTCCCGAAATTTATCTAGCTTCGCATTCAGGGCATCTCGAGAGTCAATCTCTATGCGTAGTTGCGCATGCGCTGAGTACACCGAGTATGACTGCCAACAAAGGAGAGCCGCGAAAATAAACGCGATAAATGGGTACGCTCCTACTTCGACGAAGTGGTAAGCTCTTTGACGAATTTTGAAAAGGGATAATTTGGTCTTCATAGGAATGTGCCAGTGAAATCAAGTAAGGTTACACTCGCGGAACTCGTAGCCATCGTGATTCGAAATGAACCGATTGAATATGCGCTCAATTGGGATTCAAAGGTTGGTGATTCGGTTGATCGTATGAAACTCAACAGGGCATCCTGGGTGTTGAACGTTAACTTGAGTTGAAACTCCTTAGGGCCCACCAGCTTAATTTCGTCTATGGTTGGTTTGGTTTCTAGCTCGCCAAAAAGCTCTGCGAGTGAGGTTCGTTTGCTCGAGTACATCACATCATTCTTGAGAGCGTCTTGTATGAGTCTAACACGCGAGAGTATCGAGCCCAGATCACTTTGGCGAGCAGACTCCTTGTCTATCACTTCCTGTATAGCGATTTTTTCATCTTGCACCAGGCGAATATCTCCATTCAATTTTGAGCTATACAAATATAGCGCAAAAATTGCCGAGAAAAGCACTAAGGATAGTAGAATAGAGTAGAACTTGACTAGTTTTAGCCAGCGTGAATGCGCATTTTGTGATATGAGTGGCCCACTGAACAGGTTTACTTTTCGAGTGCTCATAAAATTGAAGTTGAAACAACTGCAGCAAACTCAGTAATCTCCGAAGAAAACACTTTTAACACAGTGTTGGGGACATACACAGTGTTGAGTGGTAAGGGCTCTACATAGAGCTTAGTAAGCTCTGCCATGATTGCCGTGAATCCATAGATCTGAGACGCATAATTAACCGTGAATATCCGAGTGACGGGCAAGTTCTTTTTGTGGATATATACATCTACACTTCTTTGGATCTCTGTAGCCAATTCGCGAATAGAAGTTAGCATCGCATCTAAGACTTCCTTCCCACGTTCGTTAGGTTTGTGGAGCGCCATGATGGCATTGGCGAGGTCTAAATTCAGGTTAACCATGATCTCTTTGAGTATTACCTCATAGCCCACTTTGGTGCTCTTGATGAACTCTATGGTGTGAGTGGTGTTATCGATAAAATAGAGAGAGCTCCCCGAGAACCCCAAATTCAAGACACAATAAGCCTCTTTGAGAGGGCTGCTTTTCATTATCTCCGACACGAGTCGACCTATCGAACAAACCTCTGTCTCAAGCCTGTTGGCTTCGAGGCCTGCAAGTTGAATGGTCCGAAAAACACCATCGACAAGTTTTTTAGGCGCTGCAGCTATAAGTATTGACATGCGTTTGGTTGATTCGTCAGTATGGAGCACTTCTAAGTCAAGATAGGTTTCGTCTATGCTCATCGGGATGAATTCATCGGCCTGAAAACGCACAGCCGATATGAGCTCTTTCTCGGGGAGGATGGGCATTTCGATGATCTGAGAATACGACAGTGTGTCTGGTATGACCACATTGACTTGTTTGTTGCTCAGTTTGAGATCTCCATAAAGTTTATGGATGATTTGCGCTTGTTTCTGAGTTGCAATGTCGGAGTCTATGTTGACAAAATACTGAGGGAGACTATCCGTGACTCCAAGCGCCTGCAAATATACTACCTTGCCACGAAAGTGTGCATCCGCGATACGGATATGATTTTCATTGATCTCAAGACCTATAGGAGAAGTTGCCATATAGTACAAACTAGCAAAAAATCAATCATTGTGCAATAGCAATCATATACCTGAGCGTTATTTATTGTGTACGATAACAAGTGTCGAGAAGTGAAGCCGCATAGCGGCTAGTTCATCAGTGCTGAAATTGCCTACGGGCACCACCGCAAAGGAAGCCCCTACCACGGGGTTCGCATATGACGTCTTCCGAATGCATTCGATGGTGAAAGGATACGAGTCGGGAGGGTTATTCACATTTTCGATGATGACTCTCGACGCGTTGGTAATAGGTTCAATGTTGCCTATCCCAGATACGGTCCGTGTAATGGTAAGGGCCCCCGCGATCACTGCAAATGTGATTGTGTTGCCACTGCTGTCTTCAAAATATGATACAGATTTCTGAATTCCCACATCTGATGCGCAGACCTCATTGCCACTCGAATCATACATCCCAGCCACCTCAGAAGACAAGACATTTTGTATATATGTTACGGCTCTATCTCCCTGACGTTTGGATTCAGTCATGCGGGACACAGAAATCTGCTGACGAATAATCATGAACAAAATAAGAGTAACGATGGGTAGGGTAAATGCTAGGGTCGAGAAAACAACAATCACTTCGATAAGGGTGAATGCTCTCTGTGTGTGTGGTGATTTGATAGTGGTTCTTTGCATGGACGTATTTTCAATGGTTGTCTTGGCTATCTTGGCGCGAATAGTGTCTCAACTTGTACGGAGTAGAGGGTGCCATTTGCCTCTTGCCATTCAACGAGCACCGTACCTTTCACACTCTTTTGGTTGTCAGGTTGTGCGGAAAAAGCTATCGATCGCTTATATATCTGTGGCTCAAGACTAGACCGAATGCCATCGTAGTCAACGCAGTCGCCAATGGCGAGCCCAGAATTCAGGTCAGTAGTTAGACCAAGCTGATCATTTGCACAATAAACCTTGTTTGGTGTTGGTGGTGCCTGGCTTTTTGTGTAGAAGTCCTGCCAACTCAATTCCTTTTGTACACGCAACCACTCTGCAAGCTCGTCGGCGTATCTTGTCGCATATAGCTTGTGCTGACTAATCAGCGATTGTCGAATAACATTGATTGAGAATGACACGATAGTGACGAAAATTATCGAAGCAATGGCGACAAAAACTACTACTTCGATAAGAGTAAATCCTTGGGTGCGATCGCTTCTGGGTGTCGGGGGTGTGTGCATTTATTGGGGACAGGTGTTGGTAATGACTCCCGTTGACGAGACACTCATGGTACAGGTTTGAGTCCCGGTGAATGTTACTGTCTCACCAGGCGTTACCACGCCACTTGGGAAAAAGGACGCAACCACACAGGGCATCGATGCGCAGCTCAGCTCTGAGAACTGTGTAGTGAACGTCATAAGGTA
>JAGOLU010000049.1 GCA_017993865.1 Candidatus Woesebacteria bacterium | reverse complement strand
GTGGGGAAGAGAATAGGGAAAGATACGCTTCGCGAGTTTCTCGACAAGCATGCGAGCACCATGCCTCGCACGGCGCTCAGGTATGCGATAGAACATATGGATAAAGATGAAAGAGAAAAATACATGTTGATGGGGAGAAAGAAAGCAAAGTGATCGATTTTTTATATTTTCCCAATCGAATGGAGATATTGCAAAATTGCAGCAGCGCTCCTTCCTTCTTTAACTTTTCCAGTGAGACATGCGTCAATTGTTTGATGAATACTGAACCATTGAGGAACGATCTCCTCACCCACGTCCAACACTTGCTGTTCTAGCTGCTTGAAATCATTCACGACAAAATAATACATCGTCCACTCTATGGTAGGCCCACCGCTTGGCGAGATGGTGAAAAGCTGAATATTCTTTGCTTCAAGTGCCGCTTCTTCTTTGATCTCTTTCCTCGCTGCATCTGCAATCATCTCGTGCAAATCCGGACTATTTTTGATCTTATCCCATTCTTCTATACGATCTCTCACCTTGCCACCTGGTAAACGCAGATCTGATTCATCGTTAATGTATCTTCTATGCTCCTTGTTCAAGAGTATTTTGTTATTCGATGTATCGTGGACAATGGTCCGTGTACCTGGCGATCTGGTAGCTTTTTCGAACACTCTTCCGTCAGACATGGTGGTTTCGATGACTCGTATAATCTGACCCTGGTAGGCGGTTCTTGATTTCAGTGGTGTAAGTGGCATACTCTCATTATATCGCTTCACCTTATTCTCGTCTATACTACCAACATATGGAATTTGCACTACGCACTGCAATAGGATACATAACCATTTCGATGGAACTCAATCGAATCATATTGGTGGAATTTGGGGGGAATGTAGGCAAGAATCCTACTCTCGAAAACGATGCTTTCCAAGAAAATATTTCTTTCCAATTTAATGAGTATTTCGCAGGCAAATTGAAGGTATTTGATCTTCCTTTGCAATACAACGGCACACCATTTCAAATGAAAGTATGGAGATATCTGCAGACCATTCCGTACGGTCAAACCGTGAGCTATCAGGCAGTCGCAAAAGCAATTGGCCACCCAAAGTCCGCGCGCACCGTAGGTACTGCATGTAAACATAACCCCATACCTATCATCATCCCGTGCCATCGTATCATTAGCTCAACGGGGGAGATAGGGGAGTATGCAGGCGGAAAAAGACGAAAAGAAGCACTCCTCAGGCTTGAAACAGCAACTTCCCTCGTGTAACCTCGCCTAGGCGAGGTTTTAACCTACTTCTGATAATCTAAAAAGAACATCGTGTACTCATCTTGTGTCTCTTTTCGAACTCGCAGAAGGGCGTTATTTGCATTATCATGTGCTTTCCAAAGTGATTTCTCAGCGTGCAATACCTCGACCCCGTGTATCCAAGGATATCGAGGAATATGGATTTCATGTCCTGCGTGATGGATCAGAGTCGTCTGAAGATGTAAAGAAGTTTTCTTCACTTTAATTTGCTGCTCTTCTAGGCTTTCAAGCACGGTTGTGTTCACTAATCGACTTAATGTATCGGTGATTTCTCCTGTCCGAATAGCGGGATATTTTCGCGCAACAGCTTCAACAATCTGACTGAGCAATTCCCATTGTGCATCGGTATCCGAATGGAACTTATACCCACCATGGGGATTTCTGCTCGCAAACTGGAGCCATGCAAGGTTCTTACCTCGCTTAGTAACTGCATCAAGTGACCCTAGGTAGAGGTCTTTCAACAATTCTAGTTCTCTCGTTTCATGTTTCACAGACAGCAAATGTTTTCTCATATGCAGATATCTTACTATGGAGCTTTCTATCGTGCTTGACAGTATCCTGACAGAATCCTGACAAAGTGGGAGAAAGAAAGGGTATTGAGCTTAACTAGTTCTTCTTCAGAACAAACCCTACTCCTTTTTTTGTTTGTATTGAGTACGGAGAATTGGCATCACGCAGCTTGGTTCGCAGCCGATGAATAGCCTGGTCGATTGCCCAATCAGAGTATTTTTCTTCCCAATCTGAACCCCACAGACATTGGGCAATCTGATCACGAGATAACGGTTTGTCAATGTTCTTTTGGAAAAATTCAACGATGCTTATCTCTGTAGATGTGCAAGACTGAGCAATGAAAGCAAGCGGGTCTTTTTTTATGTTCATATACGTTTCAAGCAGGGGAGAGAACAACCTTCCGTTCTCTTTCAATACACCAAATACCGTAAGAAACCTCGTATCCTCATCTTCAAGTGGCAGCCCCGACTCCATCCGTGCCCTTATCGGCCCAGGAATATCATTCTTGAGTGCCTCTAAACGATATTGAATACTGGTATCTTGCACAATCTGCTCGTCTGTCATATTCAGCAGATCATGAGACTTTGTGAGAAGGAAAAGAGACTTGATGAGCCCCGCCCCACCGCCAGATAGGTGAAATATCTTGTTCTTGACCTTTTGATCAACCGCGTGGTTAAATCGGGATTCAAATGAGCTTATGAGGCTGTATGAATCATCGTGGTTGAAGGGTGCCTGATGCAGAAACGATCTAACCACTATTTTGTCTCGATTAGTAAATGATTGGTACAACGGAGCTAAGTCAGAGACAAGTGCTGCTGAGAAAAGGTGTCCTCGCTGATCACGAACACTCTGACAAACTGTTATAAACTCAGAGATATCCGTGTCACTTGCAGCATATGCCAATACTATCAGCGGTTTCTCCTCTGGTGAACCCTCTATTTGACTCAAGATTGCCTCATGGGTCGACTTGTCACGTATCTCATGTGTGATAATGTTATGGTCAGAAAGGTTATGCTGCGCAAAAATAATGAGCTCACGGTATAAGATTCTCTTACCCATATCAATTAAACCTCCGACGCAACAGGGTTCTCGCATCTGTAAACGCTCACAAAGAAACGAGAACGCAGCATCCTCAGACTTGGTGCACATAAGAGATTTCCCTCTAGCAGGCTCTAACATAGAGAGAGTATACCATAAATTAGATATTGAGAATGCTCTGTGGGTATAATGGGAGTGAAATATATGACATCTGAACTTCCCGCTGCAACAGGTGAGACCTTAAGCCCAACCAGACATACCTTTCGACTTTTAGATGTGCCTCCGTCGTACTACAGGGTCAAAGCAGGCTGGCAAGCTGATCAAGCAACAGGCTTGTTAGGGCTGACAATAATACCTCCTTCTGAGTTCGGCGCTCCTTTAACACAGAGCCCTCCAGAAACCCTCCCTCTCGAAGTAGCAACAGTGATTGAGCAGAGTGTATCCATGCTGCGAGACCACTTCCATATATCACAGAATTTTCCAGGTGATGAGGACGATCCACTCCTAGATGTAGAAACTGAATGTCAAAGAGTGCGTGAATTTGGGGAGGTATGTGCGCGCGCAGACACCCTCATAACCAATAGGAGAGACGGAGAGAAACTTATGTACAAAGTAATGGCGTTCCATATGAGAATGAGATATGGAATAGAACTCGTTGCAGTAAATACCCACAGTGAAGAAACTCTAAAGAGCGGCAATGTGATGGAGAGACTGTTCGATTTTCTTAGCTCAGGAGAACTCAACGTAACCATGAGAGAAGCTTTAGAGAATATGCCTTCTACGCTCATGTGGATTATCTCTCAAGAAGAATACTTTCTTGAACGGGGTGCAAAGGTGCCGGATAAGCTCCAGCTTACAGGAACCGCCATGATTCACCTAGCTATGGCCCTAGAGTCAGCCCCAGAGTTCTATAGGGGAGCAGACCATATCTTACGGGCCGACTACGCTAGGGCACTCGTTTTCGCAAGAGATGCGCACATGAGGCTCATTGCTCCTTCGCTTGCTGGACACACCAATGCCAAGCTGGCTGAAATAACCGGTATTGAATCTTATGGAAATAGATTCTACGCACTCGCGCATCACACACCCATGCTCGGATTTGCAAAAGACATTATAGGCACATGCTTGCAAGAAAACGCTTCCGTACAAGGAGCCGAGTGGCAAGATCCTGAACATACTGTGATGTATGAGTCGTCTGCCAAAGGGTGGTGGGGGATTGTCGAAAACTTTGTTTCCAAATTGGACGTGCAAGAACGAATAGGAAGTGTCGCGAGCAGGCTGTTTGATAAATCTAATGTCGCTGAGGAAGGGAAACGCAATAGGTTTAGACTTGCCAATGCCACAGTGTACGCTGACGTCTTAGATAACTTAGTCCGCGAACATCCCCATGACCCCGAAATTCAGACCCTCTTGCGTGACTTAGATAGGTTTATCAGCCAAACTCCTGACCATGCAGGCATGCGTCTGGTCGTGGGGAGCAATGCCTGGCAAACCGCATATCGAACCATAAGCTCAGATGTTACTAATGCAGGGGTCAATTTCGCAGTCACATACACAGACGGTAGAACTGAACCTGCATGTTATCTACCACTTTCTGAAGTCGAAACGTTGCTAACTGGGGGAGAAATCTCTAAACATGTAGATCCGCCAATACAAAAACTTCTCGAAGAGATAGTGAGAGGAATTCCGCCAACACTTTCCATAAGCAAGAAGATTTCACTTCTACTGGAGCGTTGGCACGAATATTTTGCGAAAGATGGGTCTCATCCTTTCGCTGCAGTATTTTGGCGAGGTTCGACCACGTATGCTTCAGGACAGCAAGCTCCTACCGAATTGCAACTTTCGCCATATAGCATTGCGCCTTGGAATTGGCACGCACGAGGATCGTATAAAGACCTCGACCCTAACGCAACCGCCACCTAACCTCTTGCATCCCGAAAGGCCTAAAGTTATACTACCCTCCTATGTCTACTCATACCTGTGACGCCCTCGTCGTCTGTTGTATCGATTTTCGGTTCCAAAAATTCATCCAAAAGTGGCTGAGCACTCACATGAAAAAAAAGACGTATGACCTTGTGGGATTTGCCGGAAGCACCAAAAGCCTGCCCACGATCATGAAACAGGTGAAAATATCCAAGAGTTTACATCACATCACTCAGGTGGTTCTTATACATCACGAAGAATGTGGGGCATACGGGGCCGAAAGCACCCCCAAACGTCATGCAGAAGACCTCAATAAGGCCAAAAAACGGGTTCTCCGCCTCTATCCTGATCTCCAAGTAGATTTATACTATCTGCATTTGGATGGGGAGTTTGAAAGGGTCTCTACCTCATAAAACAAGGTCAGCACGTGTGTCGTAATTGATATACTTTGTCTTTCTATGCAAGAACCATCTCCGCGCAAGCTCCAGTTCCGGTCCAAACGCAAGAAGGGAGCTCAGATTAAGCCATTTGTTGCGGTGATTATCGCATTTTTTGGTGTCGCGTGCGCTATTTACGCTGCGTCGCAGTTCAAAACGTTTGGGACAAGCTCGATGGAGTTCACTGCCAAGCTACAACCCACTCCAACCCCATACTATCAAAATATCGTTCTCTTGGGCTATGGAGGCGGATCACACGAGGGTGGGGCGCTCACAGACTCAATTATTGTTGCGCGTATAGATGATAAGGTTCAAAAGGTCTTTCTCATCTCCATTCCACGCGATCTATGGATAGATCTGCCAATCGAAAAAAATGGGGGAATGTCTGGGCAGAAAATAAATGCTGCGTATGCGCTTGGTCTCGACGACACATGGTTCCCGAATAAACCGACTGAGTATAGAGTTAACAACGGAGGTGGAGGAAACCTCGCGAAGTATGCGCTCGAGCAAGTGATAGGGGAGAAGATTGATCATTTTGGCGCTGTGAGCTTCCAGGCGTTTACTTCGTTCATTGACACGCTTGGCGGGATTACTATTACAAGGCAAACCCCATTTGTCGATGCGTGGTTCCCCATTGAAGATAAGGAAAAGGAAACCTGTGAAAAATCTGAAGAAGATCTTAAACAAATCGAGGCAACGCTTTCGGGGTATCTGCGCGAACAGGCCTTCCCTTGTAGGTATGAGACCCTGAGCCTCGGCGTAGGCACTCATACACTCGATGGAGAGACTGCGCTGAAATACGTCCGTTCTCGGCATTCTGAGTTTGAGGGAGGAGACTTTTATCGAAGTCAGAGACAACGCCAGGTCATCAACGCAATCAAAGAAAAGACGCTCACCATTGCTGCAGTGCCGAAGCTTGTTGAATTTGCACAATCGATCTATAAATATATCGATACTGATTACACACTCGACGATGTTACGAATCTCATTAAGCTTGCACTCGCGAAGAAGGACTATGCCATTGAATCCATCGCACTCACCAACGATAACGTGCTCAAAGATGGGGTTGGCCCAAATGGCGAGTATATGCTCATCCCGCGCACGGGCGAAGGCGACTTCGCTTCGATACAACAATATCTATTCGACCGCTATCGTGGCGTTTCTGAGGCCTCTGCAAGCGCTAAGTTTAACTCAGTGCTCACCCCAACCGCTACACCCAAGAAAAATGGTGGCGAGTAGTATAATGATTGTGCTCATCCTTACTATTTCTCTACATTATCCTATGAAAACTGTAGATCTTTGGAAAGTCACTCGATATATTGCAGTCGCAGGGATTGGTCTCGCAATATATTTGCTCTGGCAACAGATATTTAGGCCAGCATGGCAACCATGTTCAATCAATGCAACCGTCAACTGTGATGCTATTGTGAGTGGCCCCGTTGCGTATACGCTCGGCATCCCCACACCTTTGTATGGGCTCATGGGATACATTGTCATTCTTATCGCAAGCATCAAGAAGTGGAGAAGGGTGCTCCTTGGTACAGCGATCTTCGGGCTCGTCTTTTGTCTGCGGAT
>JAGOLU010000048.1 GCA_017993865.1 Candidatus Woesebacteria bacterium | reverse complement strand
TTGGGGATGGAGGCGGAGTGTGCCAAACCTCGACAACGATGTTCCGCGCGGCCATTAAGAGCGGTTTGCCCATTGTGGCATGGGCGCCTCACGCATATAGGGTTCACTACTACGAAAACGACTCGACACCGGGTCGAGATGCGACCGTGTATTCTCCAAGTCAAGATTTCTCTTTCCGCAACGATACTCCCGCAGCGATATTAATCCAAACAGAAGCAGACACAGATAACAATTTGTTGAAATATACGTTTTGGGGTAAGAAAGACAAGCGAACTATATTTATCTCTGATGTAAAAATGGGTAATTCTATCCCTGCTCCTGAGTCTCGAGAACAAGAAGACCCAACACTCCCGCGCGGCCAGCGAAAGCAGGTGGATTGGGCTGCGAACGGGCTGAATGCATGGTTTGATTATAAAGTGACTCGAGGTGACGAAATAATACAAGAAAAACGATTTGTCTCCAACTATCGACCTTGGCAAGCAGTATATTTGGTGGGAACAAAAGATTAAAGTATAGGCAGGGCCCGTGGGACAGAACGCAAGTAAGATATGGTGTCGAGTAAGGCGTACACATTATTCATTGCTAATCGTTCATTATCAACCATCTTCTTATCATCATCCCTGGTCTTGGCGATCGAACATCCTTGCTCAGATTTGCCGTGCGCAACTGGGAGAAGGACTATGGCATAAAAACCATCGTTCAGTGCATGGCATGGCAGGGACCAGAACAAGAGCTCAGTCCAAAGCTCGAGGGCATTACTGCTCTGATCGATACCCATCACGCAGAAGGCTATCGAGTGAGTCTTCTTGGTACGAGTGCAGGCGGGAGCGCTGCTATCAATGCATTTGTGCTACGGAAGGACAAGGTGCACAGGGTGATTAATGTGTGTGGGCGACTGCGCAGAGGTGATGGAGCGCAACCTACCTTAGGAAAGGCCGCGCGAACAAGCCGTTCTTTTTACGATTCAGTTCTGGCATGCGAAGAGCATGTTGCGAAGTTCACCAATGAAGATTGTAGGAAAATCCTGACCTTCCGCCCACTGTTTGATGAGCTCGTGCCTCCATCAACAGTCACGGTGCCAGGCGCAAAGAATGTACGTCTACCGACTATTGAGCATATTATGAGCATTGTTTCTGCGATTACCATGTTCTCGAGAAGTATAGTGGAGTGTATTCAGGAGGAATAATTATCTAAACCATGCCGCCCGTCCTAGCTTATACGAATACTCTTTGAGCTTTCGCTCTCCGATGACCTTTGCGGGGACCCCGCCTACGATAGAGTTTGGTTCAACATTTTTCGTCACTACCGCTCCCGCCCCAACTGCCGCGCCTCTGCCAACAGTAACTCCTGGCAAAATGATTGCGCGCGGCCCAATAAACACGTAGTCTTCAATCTTCACGGGTGCGACAATAGCACCAAATTGAGGATCGTTTATGTCGTGTTCACTATTGTAGATCATCACTTCCGAAGCGATGTCAACATGATTGCCAATCGTAAGGTTCGCCCGTCCATCAAACGTGCACTTCTCGCCCACAATGGTGTCCTCGCCTATACTAATTCCTGCAGGATTATAGAGAGTGAGTTTCATGTGGATGCTCGATCCTGCACCAATGCTCATCCCCACCAAGCGGTAAAATGCTCTGCGAATCGTATGAGAGGGCACAAGACAGCCGATAAGATGTGCTTTCCACACAATGAGCTCGAGCCACACAGTGCGAAGACGACGAACTATTCTATCGGAAGTAGACATACCATGTATTGTAGCACAATCCTACCATTCCCAATCATCACCAGATGAAGTTACCGATGGGTCTGGGTCGTACGGAGTGAGGTCTTTTTCGCTCACAATAAAGCGTGATTTAGTACCATATGCACTTCTCCCATATATACCTCTTCGTTTCGCCCACGTAACATAGAGCTTCTTGCGCGCACGCGTTATCCCTACATAAAACAACCTCCTTTCCTCCTCAATCGCATACGAATCCTCCAGACTACGAACATGTGGAAGAAGTCCGTCCTCCAGACCGGTGATGAATACGGTGTCGAATTCGAGCCCTTTTGATGCGTGGAGAGACATTAGTCGCACGCCCTTCCCCTTATTTTTTGACCGCTCCCCCACGCTGTACTCGTTTTCTATAAGCGCAATTTGCTCAAAGAATTCAGTGAGCGTGCCTTGGGTAGCAGCAACATTTTTGAGCTCTCGAATATTTTCAATGCGCGCATAGTCCTCTGGATCTTCACGATTAAATGTTTCGAGATAATTGGTCTTTGCGAGAGTAAGTTCCAAAATTGTTTCTGGAGGAGTGTGCACCGCGTGCTGTTGCAAATCAGGGAGAGCAGTGATAAAGCTCTGGAACCGACGTTTACCAAGCTTAAATATTCGCTCCACCGCTACCGGATCGTTTGGTTCAATAATGAGACGAAGATACGCAATCACATCTCGAACTTCTTTTCTGTCATAAAATCGTGTTCCTCCTACCAAGGTATAGGGTATCCCATATTTCAAAAATACTTCCTCCAGAATCCGGCTTTGGGCATTGGTCCGATAGAGCACTGCGAATGCAGAATAAGGATCCTCAGTGCTCATGGGCAGTTCGTCGAGGTTTTCTGCAATGTTTTTCCCAATATAGAGAGCCTCATGTTCCTCGTTTTCAGCCTCAAACTCTGTTACTCCATTACCGAGTTCGGCGTGGGTGAATAGTTTTAATATTGGGTGAGTTTGGTTCTCGATAATTTTCGAGTATGCATAATCCAGGATCTGCTGACTTGATCGATAGTTTTGCTCAAGATAGAACACTTTTGCCGTAGGATAATCTTCCGAAAAACGTTCGAGGTTGCGAATATCTGCACCGCGCCAACTATATATTGCCTGTGAAAAATCACCCACGACAGTAATATCTTTGTCTGATGGTGACAGAAGTTTAGCAAGTGCATATTGAGCAATATTCGTGTCCTGAAATTCATCAATCATTACATGAGTGTACTGCGTTTGGTACTGCGCCAAGATCGAGCCTTCGGTCCGTAGAAGTCGAACCGCAAGCATAATAAGATCGTCGAAGTCAACCGCATGATATTGTGTCAGTTGAGATTGGTATGCCTGATACACCTCCGCCACCTGAGCCGATTTGTAGTAGGAAAATGTTTTCAGAAACTCATCTGGTGCAATGAGTTGATTTTTTGCCTCAGATATTTTGTTAGAAAAATATGACGCGGTCATTCGCCCGGCATTCACCTTTTTCAATATTTGTTTCAGAAGATCTTGCTGATCTTTGTCCGTATAAATGACGTAATCTTTTCGAAGACCGATATGCGCCCCGTGGGTGCGAAGAATTTTGGCGCAAAAAGAATGGAATGTCCCCACAAAACCAAGCCCTCCTCGTGCCCCGCGCTGTTTTGTCGAAGGGAATCCAAGCTTTTTCGCTATGCGCTCCTTCATCTCGCCCGCAGCTTTGTTCGTAAAGGTAATCATCAGAATCTCTTCAGGAGGGACATGGAGATCAACGACCAGATGAATAACTTTTTGGATGAGAACTCGGGTTTTACCAGATCCCGCACCCGCCAAAATGATAGAGGGGCCTCCACTGTAGTTAACCGCCTCCATTTGCTGGGAGTTTAAATCTGCGTTATGTATAGATTGCATATTCGGTATAATGGTAACAGAAGGATTGTTCTTTATTTGTTTGATTTTACCCCCTTCTCCTTATCCTATGTTTTCACTCTACGCAAACTGGAAATCGAATAAAGGCCTATCAAGTACCCGATCATGGTTTTATACGCTGAAAGAACAACTCTCTCCGACGAGCAATAAGCTCCTTGAGTCTGGGGAACTTGAAATTGTGATATTTCCTCCCGCGCCTCTCATTTACCCCTTACACACACTCTGCATTGATACGCCTGGTGTCAGTGTTGGCGCACAAGATGTCTCTCCCGTTGAGGAAGGTGCTCATACTGGGCTCATCAATGCATCAAGTCTCGTTGGCATGGCAGATGCCGTAATAGTCGGTCATGTAGAAGAGCGAAAACGCGGCGATACTGCAGAGATTGTTCACCAAAAATATCAACAAGCCTTGGCACACAAGATCGCCCCTATACTTTGTGTCACCAAACGAGAGCAATGTATCCCTGATGCAAAGATTATTTCGTACGAACCAATCGAAGCGATCGGAAGTGGAGACAACGCATCTGCGCAAAATGTTGCTTTATTCAAGAGCTCTCTCTCCCACCAACCAGAATCGTTTATCTACGGAGGGAGCGTGAACGCAGACAACTGCGGCGAGTACCTCACACCACGGATATGCGACGGGTTCTTGGTCGGCACCGCAAGCCTTGATTGCTCAGATTTTGCCGCGCTCACCAATACTTGTGCATCTTATGAACTGGCATAAGCTCCGTCTCATACTGCTATATGGTATTACATTGTTTGCCATTCTTTCTGCGGTGTTACTGAATAAAGCCAGTATGCTTGCACGATCATTTGATGTTCACCTAAGCGATATGTTCTCTCCTTTACCCACAAGTATGCTTTCAGATGACGCTATCACTGTTCTTCTGCTTGGAATAGGCGGTAAGGATCATGAAGGTCCTGACCTTACCGATAGCATAACCCTCATCCGATATACACCGGGCGAAAATTCGGTTAGAACTCTGGGGATTCCGCGTGATCTTTGGGATCCAGAGAGTAAAGATAAAGTGAACTCAATCTATACCTACGCACTGCAACAGGATGAAGAGAGTCCATTTTCTTATGTAAAAGAAAAATTTAACGCCTTACTCCAGAATCAGATCGATTATGTGGTGGTGATTGATTTTAACGATTTCACGCAACTCATTGACCTTATAGGGGGGATACAGGTGCATATCAATGCTGGTTTTGTTGATTCTGAGTTCCCGAAGGACGGGTTTGAGAACGCTGATTGTGTCCCTTATGACCCAGAATATTCATGTCGATATGAGACGCTCGTTTTTCGTGCGGGAGATCAAAAACTGAATGGTGACATAGCTCTTAAATTCGTGCGATCACGTCATGCATCGGGAAATGAAGGTTCTGACTTTGCAAGGAGTAAGCGACAACAAATGGTCATTGGTGCAATTCGTTCTAAACTTATCGAATTGGTGCATAAACGTGACTTTGACACTATCTCAAAAGTGCTTGCATTTGCACACCAAAAGGTGAAGCGGGATATCACTAATAAAGATGCGCTTGCCATCGGTAGAACGCTCATGCTGAGTGGTGACAAAGTTAGTGTGGTCTCAAATACACTAGATGAGGATGTATTTGAAGTTCCGCCCCTGAACGAGTACGAGAATAGATATGTGCTTGTTCCAAGCAGAGGCGATTTTGACAAGCTACAAACGCTCATCAACAAGAAACTCAGTGCTCAATAGAGCTAGGATAGAATCGGATCATTACTATCCCTCCAGAGAGGAACAAACTCCCAAATACTATCCAAGATAATGGTATCTCTCCTCCCGATTTTTCGAGCTCAGTGGGCGTTATGGAATTTAATATGGTTGGGTTAGGTGTCGCGGTAATATATACCACGCCTGTAGGTGCGGGGGTTGACGTAACCACAACAGGCTGAGTTGGCGTTTGTGTAACAGAGAGTATGCTGGTTGGAGTTAATGTGCCCGACGGGGTAGATATCACAGACTCCCCAAGTACCTGCTCTCCACTCTTTGCGATCACGAAAGAGCGAGTGATGGTTCTTGGTTGTCCTAAGTTGTCTACCAGATCAACTGAAACCACATAACTTCCCGGTGCAAATGGCCGGGAAGCCTCAACCAACCATGTTCCCTTATCGTTAATTACGGCGCTACCCTCATATTGAGGTTTTGAGCTTACTCTCACTATCACCGTGGTCTTCGGAATACCGAATCCCTTGAAAAGAGGTCGAGTGTTGGGGATTACCGCGTCTCTTGTAGGATATAGCAAAGAAATGGTATATGAAGGATCTTGTGATCGTTTCGTCGATGCTGGTAGGACATTGCTCGATTCCGAGGTGAACGTGTAGTCTTGCCCAATCACAATGCTTTGGGGCGTTGGTGCAGATTTCTCTACTACAGACACTACACGCGAACGAGGATAGTTCTCATGAATGAAGTCAATGGAAATGGGGTCTGCTCCTCGCAGAGTTGTTGGGACGGTAATGAGCCATTCTCCCGAATCTTTGCTCACTGCGGAAAATGTTGGTTTTTTGTCGATCCCAGGAATATGCACAATAACATAGACGTTTCCGAGCCCAGCTCCATCGGGCGTTACCACTTTGCCGTACAGAGGTTGTCTCCCGCCCAAAGCTAAACTTCTTTGGCTGTCAGTGGTGAAGGAGAATGCCTCTGCTTCGTCGAGTGTGAGGAGTTTGTCGTCGGCGAGTATTTTGTAGTAATACTCTGTTTGAGGCTGAAGCCCCGAGAGAGATATGAGGTGATATTTTGATTTTGCATACTTCCCCGGCTTATCACCCGACCGAAATGCGGGGATGTTGAGCTTTTGGGGGGTTTCGCCGTATAAGATCGATGCTCCTACAGGTTCATTCGTCTCAAAGAATATTGTTGCCTCGACATCAGTTATATTTACAGGGGTCTCCTGAACTAGTCTTGCAGAAGAAGCCTGACTAGGCACGCTCGCGTACCAAAAAAATACTTGCCCTACCATGAGTCCGAAAAGCGCAACTACAGCGACAACAAACACCCTTGGAAAGGCTATTTTCCGTTGCGGTTGAAGGAATAAATCAGAATACATACCCAAAATTGCTTAGGTTTAATGAGTACATACTA
>JAGOLU010000047.1 GCA_017993865.1 Candidatus Woesebacteria bacterium | reverse complement strand
TGGCCTCAAAATTCGTGTTCCTACGAGAGTTCTCGGAGGACACCCATAGAGAGAAGCAGGCATGTATTGCAGTGAATAAAGAACTCCTACCCTACATAGATGAAGATATCAAGTCTGCTATTGCCCAGCATAACTTGCGTTTTTGAGGCAACTACTATTAATCCTTTCTAAGGTGAATGACCGAAAGTGTTTTGTTTACAGGAATGTTAGAAATTATTTTGTAATGTGTTCCAAATGCACGCACCTCCCAAGTATTTATTTTATCTATTGGTTTTTTGGTGGGCGCAATGACAAATAACTCTTGGTTTGATTGATACTCTTCCACCGATAAGGGTTGTGTAAGAGAGTTGTCAAGCGACAAAAGATATCTCAGAGGCATTGCTCTGTTGTCTCGCTGCACATCCTGAGTAATGTTCCACGTCAACTCGCTACTTTCCGGTGAAGCTCGTTGCTCTGAAATAATCATCGCTGCAATTCGCTGATCTATCAGTCCAAATTCATCCTGCGCGGCAGGAATCATAAAGAGTTTTGTTTGGAAATAGAGCAGAATAGATATCCAAACTATCCCCACTAGAATTATCGAGCGAGAGGATAAAATTCGTGCTATTACGAAGGCGGTAACTACTATGAAAATCATCATGAAACCAATCAGGTAATGACTCTGAAGAGTTCCACGATATATCGCCAGACAAAATAATAATGGGAGCAATGATGATATAAATAATCTTTTGAATCTCGTTTCGGATTTTTGTAGTATAAACAATAGACAAACTAAGATTACGATGATTACTCCCACTGTCGCTATATTGATACCAAACATCGACCCAATAGCTGTCCCGATATCTCCAAGTCGTTTCAGAAATCCCACGCTCCCTCCACGTGCAAAATCAGAAAACAGAATTGCTCGTGTATTGAACATTCCGTGACGAGCTTCAAAGATCAAAAATGGAGAAAACCCTACTAAGCCCCCCATCAGAAATATGAGGCTGTTCCTTACGCTCTTATGCTGCCAGCATATAAAAACAAAATACCCAAAAGCGTACAAATATAAAAAATAATGCATTTGCACGAGCATGCCAGTCAATACACCCGCAAGGAGTACCATAGTGGTCCGGGGTGACTTCGCTGAAATAATATATAAAACAACGGTGGTAAAAAAGATCGCTGGGTAGGAGTTAAACGTTGCTCGAGAATATTCGATGAGCAAAGGAGACAAAGCGAAGAGGAAGAGGCTGACCAGACCTGTAGCCATGTCGCCAAATCGTTTGGATAGCATGTATAGAAAAGGAATCGTCATGATTTGGAGCACGATCTGGAAGAAAGTTCCCGCTATAGGATCACTGCTGAAAACGAAATAAAATGGGGCCATGAGATAGTAGACTATCGGCCCGTTGAAAAACTGCCCTACAGACGCACGTGGGCCAAGCAATGTCAAGTGGCCGGATAATATGTCTTTCACTGCGAACGAATCAATGGCTTGGTCTGACAGAAAAACTGCAAGTTGGTCGACGTGGTGCATTCGAAGCAATATCGCAACTATCATCACACTACAGACTGCAATAAGTTCTTTCCAGTGTGATTTACTTTTCATCATTGTTATCAAGAGAATAATTACCGAAATACCTTCCGAATGCTTTTGTCGCGAGCCCCATATATTGCTGATGTAATACTTTATACCGTAAATGTGCGTTTACCATAGGATATATAGGCCGTTCATTAACCGCGTCATCAGTCTTATGGAAACTCTGATATATCTCAATAAGAGGTGTACACATGCCACATACGAGAAGGAATCCAATGAGAAGTATTATGATCGATCTTTTTTTGAAGATCTCATGAATATAGCGCAATAAAAATACAAATATTAGTGTAAGCGCAGGGATTGAAACGCGCATCACAAAGTCGTTTGCGGCCCCATACATAACTTGAGCGATTAGAACTAAAATAACAAACAACCAAACGAGAAGTTTCCTATCCTGCAGATGAATTTTCTCTTTTACAAAAATCAATGCTATTCCAAATATGTATAAGTCGAATATGAGAAACGTGAACATCATTCCGAAGTTATTCAATATGTTTATGTTTGAGAACAAATAGATTTTTAATCTATCATTTAATACATGAATTTGGCTTTGATAGTACAAAAATATCATGGTCATTATGAGAATTCCCGACAGAAAATACGCATTTAGATATTGTTTGATTTTAGTTGAGATAAAAAATGGGGCAAATACTAAGGTCAGTCCCAAACTAATAAAGGGGGACCACAGAAATGTTGTCGCCACATACAACGGCAACGTTTTCAGGATTTCTCCTTCCTGATAATCTTTATAAGCCAGCATCACAGCAATCCACCCGGCAAGAGCATGTTGAGGAACCCACATAAGCTGTGTTAGTGTCGAAGAGAATTGAAGACCCGCTGCGTAACTTTCAAGATGCAAAGATTGGGTGGGCCAACTTTGCAAGATGATGGTTCCCAAAATATCTGCCCCACTCAATAAAAAGAAGAGCAGATACTTTTTTGACGAGAGACGGATATCTTCACCTATAAGTTGGGCGAAGATAAATAATCCTACTAGCGATTGTATAAACAACCCCAGTTCGCCAGCCCTCCAGCCGAGTATTTTCCCGACTAGTGCAGAAGGAAGATAGTATGCAACGTAATACACGAGAGAAGTGTCCTTCACATACGCGCTCGGACCATAATATACAGGCCACTTATAGTTTATGAGATCGTTCAAGACCACATTATGCTTCGTCCAGTCTGGCTTTTGCCAAACGAATCCCCCCGCCCCTGAAAGTATCGCGAATATCACGCTGATTCCCAAAGTTAGCGCAAGGTAGCGATAGTTAATTTTTGATTCAGCCTTACTTTTGAAACTATCGAGGGTATATTTCATGCCCACTCCAACAGTTATCGCAACGAATATACTATTGAAAGGAGTTCGAAGCCAAGAAAAGAAAAATATTGCAACAGGTAGAGTGAGATACCAGAGGCCAAAGATCCTCCATGAGCATTTAGCGAGAAGATTCATGTCTTTTTTCTATGCATTGCTAAAACTCCGTACCCATTGACCACCAATAGAACGGCAATATTCAGCAAAAACGACCAGGTGATGATACTACGCTTCATTGGAACACTCCCTCCCTGACCCCACTCCCCTCCAAGCACATACGGATAATAGCTGAGCAAAAGCCCAGTGAGGGCAATGGAGAATTCCTTAAATAGGGTGGGTGCATAGGGGAGAAATATGAAGAAGTTCAGAAAATACCAAGGTTGAATCTCCTGATACATAATAAGATACGCAAGAAGCAGCCCAACTCCAAATAATGCGATCTGCCAAGGTTGCACCAAAACAAGAATCTTTGGTATGCGCCGATTTCTGTTCACAAATCTCTCATACCAATCCTGTGCTGACAGCAAAATGGCAGGGAGTGAGATGAATTTTATGAGACCAGAAAACAGGAGTGCGGAGAATGCGGGGAGCGTCTTGTGTTTCCGCAGTAAGTATATACCGATGACAGCAAATGCAAGCGCAACAAAGTCATTGTGTGAGTTTACCAATCCTTCGACGATAATGAGGGGTGAGGTAATAAATATCAATGCGATGTTCCTGTTTATCTTCAAAAGGAGTAATCCTGAGATAATGAATAAGAGGACATGCAAACTTTTAAACATGACAAACGTGAGAAGGAAATAGCCAAGTCCCAGCAAGGATGGGATGATGGTGATAAGTAAATACGTCGGACCATACGGATAGGTGCGGTGCACCCAGTGCATAAAGCGGAGCATTTGATCTTGAGGGAAGTCGAGAGCCCTGTAGAGGTATGGATTCATATGATAGTGAGTAGCAATGCGTGCATCGAAGATGTAATTGAATAAGTCGTGAGAAAGAGCAGGATACGAGAGCAACCCTGCAATCACTCCAATAATGACGATTAACGGTAACATGGGTCCTTTGTAGATCTTCACAACTAGATAGGAAAATACCGTGAGCAGGAGAATAAACGTGACATAGAGATTGGCGGAGTACTGTCTTTGAAAGTACCCTAAAGAAATGACAAGAGCACGAAACTGAGTCCAGTCACCACGATTAAATAGAGTGAAGTTTGTATCTACTAAAACCCATGACCACACAGTGAAACCAAGGGTTACCAATATAAATAGCCCTACAAGGCAGTATTGCAGCAACTTTGATTTCATAGCTAGTCTCTTAGTATACCAAGGTATAATAGAAGAGCTATGGTAACTGTCGTTATAAGCACTGCAAACGAAGAGAAAAACATTAAGGATTGTGTTCAATCGGCACATCTCTTGTCCGAGCATGTCCTCGTGTTCGACATGCAAAGCACCGACAACACTGTGAGAATCGCAGAAAAGGCCGGGGCGAGGGTTGTTGTTGTGGAGCCTTCAGGCTATGTTGAGCCCATTCGTACACGAGCTATCCTGGAGTCAAAAGATGAGTGGGTTTGTATTCTCGACGCAGATGAGCGAATGACCCCTGAGCTTGCTGCTGAAATCAAAAGTATAGTCAATAATCCGAGTAGGCCCGCTCTCTCCCCCACTCACTATCGTATCCCTCGCAAGAATATTTTTGGATCTACGTGGCTCCAGCATGGTGGGTGGTATCCAGACAAACAAATCCGCTTGATCAACAAATTTGCATTTCGAGACTGGCCTGCGCGCATTCACTCAGCGCCGAGTGTCGACGGTGAAGCAGGTGTCTTGGTGAACCCGATTACGCATTTTTTTCATAGCAATCTTACTCATATGGTGGCAAAAACCATTAAGTATGAGATGATTGAATCTGAGCTACTGTTTGAGGCGAATAGGCCCGTCCAAACGCTCACGCTATTTCGAAAGTTTTTTGGTGAACTCTTGCGAAGACTGGTGAAGTTTCAGGGATTTCGAGATGGTATGATGGGATGGATCGAATCGATATATCAAGCATATTCCAAGACAATAACATATATATTCTTATACGAGAAATACATTCAATAGTGCCCGAATGTATTCATAGCACATTACCCTTTTTGATTACCAATGTCCAAAAAAATCGCTCTGTGGAACCCGTATCTCGATACTGTGGGTGGTGGAGAAAAGCATGCTCTCCAGATCTGTGAGTACTTTGTGAAAAATGGGTATGAGCTCACCATTTTCTGGGATGAGAGTATAAAGAAACCACTGGAAGAAAAGCTAGCTATTCAACTACCCAAAGACACGAGGTGGCTAAAGAAACTCACTAGCTATTCTGCTGTAGAGCGACTTTCTCTCCTTCGAATCTACGATGTTCTCGTATATGTGACCGACGGCTCGTACTTTGTATCAACAGCGAAGAAAACCGTATGTTTCTGCATGGTGCCAGAGCGCAAGCTCTACAAAATGAACCTGAAGAATCAGATCCGCACGTTAGGGTGGAAGTGGTTATGTAACTCTCAATTCACCAAACAATATCTTGAAAATTGGGGCGTACATGCGAATGTGGTATACCCAATAGTCACTGTTGAGCCTGTCAAGAAGCGGAGCAATAATCCAGGCACGTCTCTAACTTTTCTTACCGTCGGTAGATTTTTCTCTCACCTCCACTCAAAACGGCACGACGCAGCCGTGGCATGGTTTGTAAACTTCATCACCCAAAACCCCAGCTTCGCGACAAGCAAACTCGTGTTGGTGGGTGGACTCAAAAAAGAAGATCAGCGCTATTTCGATTCACTGAAAAAATTATCCTTCAACCATCCAAATGTGTTGTTTAAGACTAACGTCTCATCTCAAGATCTTGAGCATTGGTACAATCGCGCTGACTATTATCTCCATTTTGCAGGGTGGCAAGTCAATGAATCTGTTCATCCTGAACGCACAGAGCACCTGGGTATCACACCTCTCGAAGCCATGTCTTGCGGGTGTATACCTTTTTGTTACAAATCTGGAGGGATCCGCGAAGTTGTCCACGATGGTGAAAATGGCTTCACTTTCAAATCTCTCAACGAACTCAGTGAAAAAGTAATGAAGATTAATCGCGATACAAAGGCACAAGAGAACCTTCGAACCAATGGTCGCAAGACGGTAGAAAATACATTTTCTTCCGAATCACTTGATGCAAGTATGAACGATATTTTTCATTTAACATAATCCATGCCTCATGTATCAATCGTCATTCCGGTATATAGAAATTTGAGCGATTTTGCGTTGTATCTCGAACACAATAGGCAATTCTTTGGTGCGAGTGAAGTAATTATTGTGAACGACGATCCTCAATCCCACCTCCCCCAAGACATGCCTTCCGATAAACTATCAGATAGTCGTCTAAAATGGATCAACCACACGGAAAATCAAGGATTCAGCATAAGTGTGAATGAAGGGGTGCAAAGGTCGAATGGAGAGTTTTTGCTCCTTCTGAATACAGACGTAAAGCTACGAGATGCTTCGTGGCAGAGTGCGTTAGAAGCTTTCGCTGGTAACTCCCAACTTTTTGCCGTTAGTTTCGCCCAAAAAGAACGAAATGGTGCGGTGGTGGGGCGCAACGAAGTATATTTCAAAGATGGGTTGTTTCATCATCGGGCACTCGCGTTTGAACCGACAAAAGTAGCACAGGGTAATGAACTACTGCCGACTGCGTGGGCTGAAGGTGGATCAGCACTGTTTAGACGATCAATGTGGGATAGGCTGGGTGGATTTGATGTGGCATATAGCCCTTTTTATTGGGAAGATGTAGATTTGTCATATCGAGCCAAACTTTCTGGGTGGCAGGTACTTTTTGCACCAAATGTGGTAGTTGAACATCACCACGAATCAACAATTGGGAAAGAATTTGAGAAGCAGA
>JAGOLU010000046.1 GCA_017993865.1 Candidatus Woesebacteria bacterium | reverse complement strand
GGTAATCTGAATGGAGAATATGTGTGACATCATCCCCTTCTCCGCCTGAGGAAAGATTGGCGTTATCTAAAAGCTGAATAGCGTTACCTTCTGCTATTACAGATTTAAGACTCAGTCCCATGCGCTTCAATATATTTTTGGTACGAGGGTCTCCCACATAAATTGTGGTATCCCTCCCTTTTTGGATGAATGCTTCTTGTTTCTTGCGGAGCAATTGTTGAATGGTGCTTCCTCCATCACCTTGCACTGACAATGGTGTGCGACGATACGCACAGAGCACCTCTGTGCCCAGCACCACAATTCGATAATCACTGCCTTGCACCACTCTCTGAACAAGTGCAACAGGATCACCTATCGTGTTGAATATGTAATCGAGCGCATCGGTGAGCTCATCATCTGTGAATGCCTTGACCACACCCTGTCCCTGGCTTTTGCTATTAGGTTTTACGATCACCGGATACTGGAGAGTCCTCGCGTATCGTAAAGCTGCCGACGTATCTTGATCCGACTTGATCTTTTTGCACCATCTGTCTGAATAGAACGACTTGCCCTCGGGAGTCGGAAAACCGAGCTTGTTCATAAAATACGATGCATAAGCCTTGTCGGTCGCTATCTCACTCGCGCCAAGTGGATTGATGTCAAAATGAGTACCACGAAAATAATACACTTTTCCGTACTTTGTTTGAATCCGGCCCGCATACCCAAACTCACGCTCCAAAGTGAGCTCAAACCCAAGCTCTACAGAGAGCTCGTGCAGAAGAGATGCTACTAGGGTGGTTTCGGTCATGTATTGGAAATTTGCTAACTAACGCACATAGTATATCCCAATTATCTCGAGTATTGTATAATCTATCCTATGGTAGAGGTATATCCAATCCCCAAATCATTTAGGCCTGGTAGTCAAGAGGTGGGGTTTAGTGATGTGCACACTATCTTCAAGAATGCTAATTATGGGAAAAAATTAGCACATAGTGTTCGTTACGATCAGTATAGACCATCATCTATGACCAAAGAGCAATGGACGAGGATGCTCGGAGCTGATGTAAATAATCTAGAGCACATGAGGTTGACATATGGTCTCACGCGTCAGTTTATCCGCTATTGCAACGATGCTCCCGAGGGACAAACTAGAGAACTGACCTTTTCTCACGAGGAACAAGAGGATCTCCTGCTTACTGCCATCGTTCATGATTGGGGTGAGGCTGTGGTAGGTGATATAACTTTTGACAAGAAGACAGATATTGATGAGGCCGAGGAGCAGACCTCTATACAGAGAATCATAAGCGAGCTTTTCCCAGAGACGCCCGATATCCGAACACGAATACATAAAGTCGTTACAGATGTCCTTCCAAACAGAGAATCCAAATTAGGAAAAGCGTTCAATGCAATAGAAAGAATAGGATATTTACGGACAGGATTAAATGCATTGGGTTCATTAGAGGAAGTAGAAGAAGAGAACAAAGATAACTTACGATGGTTAACCAATAATGTCCTTTTGAACCAAATACCGACATTATTGAAGTACTCCGAGATATATCCACCAATACGAGCTTTCCTAAGTATGAATAACGTTCGGGTATCCCAAGCATTTGAAAATGCTAATCAGGATGAAGTGTATGATAAATATAGCGAGGATGATAGAGAACCGAAAAAGCGCTCGTTTCAAGCGGCACATGAGCAATGGCTCGGCTCAACGTTTGCAACAACGGCAGCCGAACCAGTCATAAGAACAACATCCTGACCGTAGGGTGTAATTACATTTTGCATTTCAGATTTCCATCTACTACAATGCTCTCGTTTCCAAACAACCTACCAGTATGTATAACGCCCATGAATGATCGAGTCGATCCACTCAACAACTACTCTCCTCACTGCGCATAATCACACGAACTTTCTTCTGTAACTTTTATTAGTTAATTTGCATTCCATGCAACTAGAACATAAAGTCGAATTTCTTATCATGTTATACGGAACTTGTATCGTAGTATCTGAGCTAATGGGGTCGAAAGTAATTCCTTTGGTGAACTTATTCGGGATGCAATTCAACGCAAGTGTTGCGTTATTCACCCTGCCCCTTATTTTCACTATAAATGATGTGATTATCGAAGTATGTGGATTTGAAAAATCCAAGAATATGGTGCGATCTGGACTCGTCATGATAGCATTCAACATGTTCTTTTCTTTGTTGGTGACAATACTTCCACCAGCGAAAAGATTCATTGCTCAAAACAGTGCATACGTAAGCGTATTTAGTCAGTCGTTGAGGATATCGTTTGCGAGCCTTTGTGCATTCGCACTTGCCGATGTATCAGATATACTCATTTTTCAGAAACTCCGTAAACGTCTCGGGACGAAGCGTTTGTGGCTTCGTAATAATGTTTCAAACATTATATCGCAGGGGATAGATACCACAGTGTTTATGACGCTCGCCTTCTATTCGTTTAGTACTGGATTTTCACACAATGTGACGTTCCTTGCAAGTATTGTGCTCCCCTATTGGCTTGTTAAATGCTGCATGTCCATTATCGAGACGCCCTTTGTATATCTAGGCGTTCGATGGTTGAGAGGAGGGTCTAAAGCATGAACGTTACTATTATCGCGGTAATGAGTGCAAACGGACTCATCACCTCAGACATTCTGGGTGGACCAAAACAATGGGCATCTGCAGAAGATCTGGCTCAATTCAATGCGAAGGTATCGAAATCCGATGCTGTTGTCATGGGGAGAAAAACATATGCCGCCGTGCGAGGTAAACTACATCTCAGGCCCAAGGTGCTTCGTATTGTTATGACTACGAAGCCAACAGTGTACTCACATGTGAATATGAAAGATGAATTAGAGTTTACGAGTAAGAATCCTGCCGACATCATCACCGATTTGCGAGAGAGAGGACGCCAATCGATACTTATTGCTGGAGGTGCTTCTATTCATACACTTTTCCTTCAAGAACACTTGGTGACCGATCTGTGCGTCACGGTTGAGCCGTATGTTTTTGGGAGCGGGACTCCCTTTGTGGAAGCGTATCCCGGCGTGGCCCGACTTAAGCTTATGACTGCTGATCAGATCAATACCCGAGGTTCGCTTTTACTCCATTACAAATTATTGAACAATTTATGAACATTACTCCTTTACAGACGAAGGCCATATTACCTAATACAACAACTCTGGACGAATTTATAGAAATGTACATTCCACCACTTCACGATCACTCAATCGTTGCAATCACATCTAAAGTTGTGTCTATTTGTGAAAGATCGGTGATTCAGATGGAGACCATCTCAAAGTATGATCTTATCATCTCAGAGTCGGAGTATTACTTACCACCAGATAATACGTATGGCCTATCGCTTACAATAAAGCACAATACGCTTACCGTCAATGCCGGTATCGATGAATCTAATGGTCATGGGTACTATATTCTCTGGCCCAAAGACCCTATAGCTTCAGCAGTCCATATACGCAAATATCTGATGGAAAAGAATTCCATACAAAATCTGGGAGTTGTCATCACCGATAGTAGATCAATGCCTCTCCGGTGGGGAGTATATGGCACTGCGATTTCACATGCAGGATTTATGGGTCTCAGAAGCTATATCGGAGTCAAGGATATATTCGGGAGACCTCTCATACACACTCAAGCAAACATTGCGGAAGGTCTCGCCGCGAGTGCAGTACTTGTTATGGGTGAAGGAGGTGAGCAGTCACCGAACGCCATCATCGAGGATGTGCCATTTGTAGAATTTACAGACAAACCCAACATCATTGATCCAATCGACATAGAATCCGACATATATGCGCCCATGCTTACGAAGGTGGAGTGGAAAAAGGGGCTTTCTATTTCCCCTTCTTAACCTGATTTGCTAGTTTCATCTGCAAACTATAAATCTCGGTGAACCCCGCACTTGCGTTGACGTTGAAATCGTACCCTTCATTATTGTTAAACGATGTGTGGCTCAATCCATAGGGCGACTCCATCGCAACGATCGTAACTGACCCCTTATAGAGCTTAACCGTAATTACTCCGTCCACTATTTCATTCACTTTGTCATTGAATGCGTTAATTGCATCCATAATGGGATCATACCAAAGTGCACCATAGCACAAATATCCCCATTGAATATCGAGCTGAGCTTTCAGTTCGTTTAACCGCCGAGTTGATACATATTTCTCGAGAGCTTTGTGTGCCTCGATAATAATATGTGCGCCTGGTTGTTCATACACTCCTCCGTTTTTGAGACCTACCAGCCTATCCTCAAACATATGAGTAACACCTACTCCATGTTTGCCGCCAATTTCATTGAGCTTCATAATACAATCTGCAAGTTTCATTTTCTTATCGTTCACTGCAGTGGGGATGCCTTTTGTGAATGTTACTTTTACTAACTCTTCTTTATCTGGAGCCTTTGAGCCTAGTGTGTACGTGGTAAGAAAATTCTCGATGGGAGATATTACATTGGGGAACTCTACTTCACCACCCTCCCAGGTCATGCCCCACATATTGTCGTCGACGCTATACGGAAAATCTTTTCTGGCAGGAACATCTATCCCATGTTTTATGGCAAAATCAATTTCATCGTTTCGGTCAAGCATCCACTCTCGGACTGGGGCTATTATTTTCATATCTGCATCTTGCGTCAAAATATAGCCTTCAAATCTGACCTGATCATTGCCTTTGCCCGTGCACCCATGTGCGATACAATTCGCGTTCATCTTATGTGCGACCTCAACTGCGGCCTTAGAGCACACTGCCCGCCCCATCGGTGTCGAGAGGTGATAATCCCCCTGGTACGAGGCATTTGCCTTGATTCCTTTTGCGATAAATTCTTCTGCAAATCGATCCTTGATATCCATGATGATCGCTTCTACCGCACCAAGTTTCAGCGCTTTTATTCGTACAGCTTCTAGGTCATCCTTTTGCTGACCAATATCAAAGGTGAGTGCAACTATAGGCACCCCGTATTGATCTTTTATCCACTTGAGCATAACTGAAGTGTCCAGACCACCTGAGAACATCATTACCACTTTATTAACACTACCTTTCTGTGCCTCGTATGAGGAGACTTTCTGATATTTTGTTTTAGTATTCATATTGAGAATATTAAATTTCTAAAAGAGACAATAATTGCTGTTCCCAATGTCTCTGTTGTTTTTGTACATTATTGAATTCTTGTTGGATTGATTTTTCCAAACCTGTAAGGTTTAGGTTTCCGGTGGAGCCGAGATGTAAGCTCTTCTGCAACTCCTTTTGAGTGTCGAATTGAGGTATCTTGTCTAAGTTCTCCCCAACCTCCTGATATGCCAATCTAAACGGTTTCCCTTGCGCTACATAGTCGTACGCAAGCGATGTTGCGTACAGCTCTTTGGTCATACACGAGGTGAGCACCTCCGTGTTTGGGGTAATGTTTGTGACCAATAGCTCCGCAACCGTTAACACATCTGATGCGAGAGCGAATGCTTCCATATATGGTTTTTTAGTATCTTGGAGATCTCGATTGTACCCTGAAGGTAGGTTAAGACTCATTGAATACACCTGAGTGAAATACCCAAACATAATATGTGCTTTGGATCGCAATAACTCAGCAATGTCTACATTTTGTTTCTGTGGCATGATACTGCTTCCGGTGCAAACTGATCCATCTACGCTGAAAAAGTCGAATTCGTTTGTCGTGAAGAGCAACACATCAGACGCAAACCGAGAAATGTCTGCTGTGACGTTCATCAGTGCGAAGAGTGCCGCGGCCTCTATTTTGCCTCTGCTGTTTTGACAATACAAAGAGTTATTTTGCACCTTCGCAAATCCAAGCAAATCTGCAGTCATCTGCCTATCAAGAGGCAGGGTGACGCCATATGCAGCTCCTGACCCCAGAGGCGATTGGTCAACGAGGTCGAATGCAGTGTCGAGAAGTTTGAGACTATCCGCAAGCGATTCAGCGTATGCACCAAACCATAAACCGACCGATGATGGCATGGCTTTTTGCATGTGCGTATAGCCTGGCATAGGCACATCCTTCCATTTTTGAGCACACTGAATGAAAAGTTGAGTGACAGAAAGCACCTGTCCTTTGACCTGAAATAGCTGCTGTTTGCTAAAAATCCGCATATCAAGAAGTACTTGATCGTTCCGAGACCTCCCGGTATGGATCTTCTTTCCAGTATCTCCCGTGAGCCGAACGAGTTCATTCTCAATTTTTGTATGAATATCTTCATCACCAAGCTCGAGACCGAATGAATCATCTTTGTATTTCTTGAGTATTAGTTGAAGTGCATCTAGTAGTTTGTTTACCTCAGTTTTTTTGAGGATTTTGATAGACCCAAGCATTCTTGCGTGCGCCGCTGAGCCGTAAATGTCAGCCTCTGTGAGAAGATTGTCGTATACGAGATCGTCGGCAGTTTCGAACCGCTCAAGCGATGCGTGCATTTTTGATTTGGTATTTTTCTCCCAAAGTTTTTTCATAATAAAAAAATCCGTCACTGAAAACAATAAGTATATTGTCTTCAAGGACGGATTCTCCGTGGTACCACCTTGATTCCTGAGTGACTTTCGTCACGCGGGCTCTTTGTATCGTCATAAGTCTTGAGGACAAAGAACGACTGATATGATTTTTCCGGTATATCTTCCGGAGAGCATTTCCTCTCTCATTCTTACTGGATCGCGACTCCAGATTCATTGAATTGTGATTCTACTCTTGACCGAATGGTTTGTCAATGTGGATCTCATGCTGTTACACCCCCATTCTATTTGCCTTTTGCACGTCTTCTATTGTCCCGATATCTACAGCCTCTTCTTCCATGACATATCCGTATACCTTTTGCTGTACATGCACCAACCATTGTATGAGG